>NZ_RQVB01000003.1:0-267420 GCF_003992265.1 Veillonella sp. CHU594 | reverse complement strand
GGTATATACTCAATTAGTTATAGCTTTTCTATATGTTATGAAGCTAGTCTATCTTACCTATTCAATAGACAAAGTTAAAATAATAACAATATTTTTTAATTGTTAACATGAACAATTATTAGTATTTAGTAAGGATTCATATATTAAAGTATATAAATCAAAAATTTAATAAAAATAATTCTTAAAATGTCGTAATGGATTAGTTATGAACTTTTTAGAGTAGAAAAAGATTATCAATACAAGGTACAATTATAGTAATTTGACTTATTTTCTCATTTCTAAGAGAGTTTTGTTCTAATAGGAGGATACCAATGACAAGGAAAAGCGAAGCAAGAAATAAATATTTTATGCTTTCCTGTGCCATTGCTACATGGATTGGGGGCGCAAGTTTTCTAGTTCCGACTGTAGCACATGCAGAAGGGACTGTGTATGTTACAGCGAATCGTGCTCAAGAGGAAGCAAAATATAATTCACAGCAGATGCAAGTCATTACTAAAAAAGATATTGAAGCTAAACAAGCGAAATCAGCTGAGGATATCGTATTTAGTGAAACTGGTGTGAGTCGTACTGTAGATGCTATGGGTCGAGTTGGTGTATCTATTCGTGGTGCAGAACCTCGTCATACATTAATTTTGGTAGATGGTCAGCCTGTGATGGGTGATTTGGCGAAATACCAAGGGTGCAGGCGATGAATTGCAACGTTTAGGAACAGAAAATCTAGACCATATTGAAATCGTACAAGGTGCTGCTAGTGCAAAATATGGCTCTGATGCTATGGGTGGTGTTATTAACGTTATCACGAATAAACCACGCAATAAAGCAGGTTTACAATTTAACTTTGAGGGTATTCGTGAAAAAGGGAATAGCGATATTCTACCTTTTAATAATGTATTTGTGCGAGCTGACTCTGGTAAAATCGGTAAGGTTAAAGTGAATATCTTCGGTAGCAAACGAGATATTATGCCAATCTATGCTAGTGAAAGTCCTAGACAATCTGCACTAGGAGCTGATGATACTGTTGATCATGGATTCCTAAAAAATTCTTTACGGTATTATGGTACAAATGCCAATGTAGGTGTAGCTAGTATTATAGATGTGAAAGATAATCAAACGATCAGTATGAAGCTAGATCGTTATCGTGAAGATTTAGAGCGCTATGTGAAAAATAGTGATTCTTTCATGGTGCCACAAATGCACTATAAACGTGACCTAAATCGTAATACAATGAATTTGACCTATGAAGGTAGAGACGATGTTTCCAATTGGAAAGCGGAAGTTAACTATACTCGTACCAATGAAAACGATTTAACGTTGAGCAGTGACTATGGAAAAAGTACCTATGAAGGTAAAAACACTTTAGAATACACAGATAATATTGACCACAGACAATGGAATTTTGGAGTTTCTGGAGATATCCAAGCTAACGATAATCACCTAGTATCCTATGGTGTTGGTATGTCTCGTGAAACAGGTACAGGTAGCCGTTTGAAAAATGCACCGCATACCTATGTGCGTGATATAGATCCATGGGATTATGATAAGAGCTTATCTGTAGATCGTAATGGTAATCCAAAATCTAATATTTATGACTATTCTTTCAGTAAAGGCAAAGATGGCATTATCGAACGAAATAAGGAAAAAGAGTGGTACAACACAGATAAATCCAATCCAAACAGTAAAGTACCTGAGTTTACCTATGAAGATTTCTTGAATTATAAAGAGAAGTTGACGGAAGGAGATCCGGCAAACTCTCAAGCTTGGATTTTTGGAACAACAGATAATACATTAAAGAAAAAATATCCTGAAGCTTATGCCAAATATATGGAGTTTGCTGCCACATTAATGGCGGAAAATAAAGCAGCCATTGATGAAAATAATGCGACAGCAACTAGTTGGAGAGATAGAATTTATAGCTCTGATGTAGAAAAATTACCATTGTATTATTATGATAAAACAGTACATCCTAAACTCAGTGCTATCATCAAATTAAATGGTGCAACTTTCAAAGAAGAAGAGAACAAGCGTATTAATAAACAAACGGTTGGTACTGGTACTATTAATAAACAATACCTATTTGTGCAAGATACATGGCAGTTAAATAAAAATACGATGTTAACTCCAATTGCACGTTTAGATCATAGTAGCTTATTTGGTTCTAACGTATCTTTCAATATGGGTTTAACTCATAACTTGAATGGAAATACACATCGTCGTTTCAAAGCAAATGTAGGTAGTAGCTATGTAGAACCAGGGATGGGTGAGTTATTTTATAACTGGGAAATGTTCCCATCCCATATAACAGCGTTTAGTTTAAATGGGGGTCAAGCACGATTAGGTTGGTACTGGCAAGGAAATCCTAACTTAAAACCAGAGAAATCTTTAAATTTTGATGTCTCTATTGAAGGGGAAAATAAAAATACTTACAGTAAATTGACTGTATTTAGAAATAATATTAAAAACTATATTACTGCTTATAATACAGGCCATGTGTTAGATTTCCACACAGATTTGAACGAAAATACTGAACGTGGTATCTATAAATTCTTATATGCACCAGATATGGTTTACAGCTTTAAAAACATTGGTAAAGCTGAAATTACTGGTCTTGAATGGGAATTGAAACAAAAACTTTCCAATAAATGGAAAGCTCGTTTTGGATATACATTCTTGCATGCTGTGAATAAGAGTAATCCAGATATGCCACGTCAATTGTTAGATAAACCGACTCACAAAATTGGTATCGGCGTGGATTACGAAGATGAAAAAACTGGTTGGTCTGGTAGCCTTTGGAGTGACTATTACATTAATATGTTAGATAGTAACTCCGTATCTGGCGGTGGCGGATATATGACGTCTGGTACAGCCTATGAAAGAGATCCAATTACAAAAGCTATTGTACTTGATCCTGTTACAAGAAAAGCTAAGAAAATAGAAGGTAAATCTGAAATTTCCTACTCTGGATCTGACCGTCGTACTAGCGATATGTATGAACGTAAAACATATGGCATTTGGAATATGATCGTTCAAAAGAAAATCAATAAAGATTCCCGTGTATACTTTGGTATTAACAACTTATTCAACCATCGAGATGATGATCGTGCTTTGTCTACTCGACAATTCCGTATGGGTATTAATTTAAAATTTGGTGCGGATGCGACTACAGATAAGAGTCAACCAAATATGGCGAAAGTGGAAGTGAAAACACAAGTGGTAGACCATTTGAATACTTTCATTCATCGTGACTTTAATGTAGATAAAAAAGCCGGCGTTGAGGTTGTTGGTGATTTTAGAAATCGTTGGGATAGCCATTTAGGCTTTGACCGCCCAACTAGTCGTGTAACAGCTACAAGCTATATTGAGGATGATGCAGCAGATAACCTTCGTGATGAAAATAACCATGGCATCACATCTCGAGTAAGAGCCGGTATTGATGCACGTATTGGCAAAGATGTAGATGTACGCGTGATAGCTAGTGCCAGTGGTCAACGTGGTGTAGATACTGATCACCAATTAAAAGTGACAAAAGGATTCAATCATCAACGTATTGATGAAGCGACAGTCACTAAACATACCAATAAATGGGACTTAACAGCTGGCCGTATGACGGAACCAATGGGGGTCACAGGATATTGGTTTGGTAAAGAATATGATGGTGTTCGCGGTGTTTGGACAAATGATACAAAACAAGTTCGTGTGGGCTACGGTGATTTCTCACATAGCACAGGTGTAACAGATTCTGCCTATACACATGCGATTTATAACTCGTTTAAACGAGCTCCAACTGTTGATGAATTTATGGGAGTTAAAACTAGCTCAGGTGGCGGTAATGAAGAACTTAATATTGAAAATGCTGGAGATACCATTGGATTCCATAAACAGTTAGAGGTTATAAAAGAAGCCGAGAAAAAAGCAGTAGAAGCAGCTACAGATGTTATTAATAATGCGGGAGAAGAAATAAACTCTAAAATTGATGAGATAACTAATGAATTAAATACATTTAAAGAATCTAATGCTTACAAGGAATATAACGATAAAAAAGTTGATTTAGAGACTAAGATTAATAAGCTTAACGATGACATTGAAGTGGGAGACCCAGAAGGAGATCCTGAGTGGGGAGGAAAACCACTACCTGAAGATGAATACAATGCATTGCTTGAAAAAAGAACGGAATTAGTTAAAGAGCAGTCAGATTTAAAAGTAAAATATAAATCTGTGATTGATGAAGAAAATAGATTTATAAGTAAACGTAATGATTTAGAGAATAGTAAAGAAGATAGTAAAGAAGCGAAAAGAAATGAAATACGTAAGCCATTTATAGATAAACAATTTGAAGTTTTAAAACGAATGACTGATTTAGCTAATCAAGGATATAGTGGTGCTTTATCAGAAAAAAATAAACTTAGAATTGAGATTCCTGAAGTCAAATTACCAGTATTAGAAAATGGCAATATAGATGAAAAAGTTTCTGTGGATCCAACTGGGTACTTAAGTGATAAAGATAAAGCATTATTTGATATACCATTAAATACTCCAGGGTTATTAGACAATGGTGGTATTACATATCTGACAAAATGGTTTGATACTAATAAAGATAAAATAGCTACTATTTATAAATCAGCTACAAATAAATCTATAGTACTTGATGATCAAGCGATTAGTAACTTAAAAGAGCGTTTTATTTATGAAAACATTTATAAAGCTCATTCTGGTCAACGAGGTTTGTTAACAGGAACTTCTAATACATATTCAAGAATGGTAGTATCATTTTTTGATAATATGAGAAAAACTTTAACAGAAGCTGACCACTATAGTAAACTTCCTCGTGAAGCCTTAGGTAATGCGACAGGTAAAGTGATTCCAACAGAGGGTGTTGTCATCCAACGTGATGTAATTCCTGCGGTTAAACGTGCTGGTTTTATCCAATATCGTCAACAAGTAAATAATAAATTAGGTGTCACAGCTTGGTACTTACGCTCTACAGGCCATGAAAATCATACTGTACATTATACAAGCGATAACGGAAATGAGTCTCGCAGCTTTGGTCGTTTAGCGAATGTATTTGGTTTAGGCTTAAAATACCAAGTTGGTGATAATACAGCTGTATCTTTCGACTATGGTCAAAATAGAACTGACTTCGGTCGCTATATGAATGGTGGAAGTATCTATCAATCTACAGCAGGTAAAGTATATGATAATCCAGCAGGTAATCCTCAATTTGAATTAAAAGGTCATAGAACAGGTGGTACTCCACACTTCTGGGCACTTCGTTTCGATGTAGGCCAATCTGATTACTACCGTCCTGGCAGCTGGAATGCATTTATTGATTACAAATACTTCGGACATGGTGCTTTCTTAGGTGGTAATGGCACAGGTGCTGTACCAGATCGTTACTTAGATGGTATTCGTAGCTTCACATTAGGTGGTGGCTATGTACCAGCGAAAGATTTCTTAGTAGAAGCATTCTACACATTCGATGCAAAAGGTATTGGACAACGTGATACATTATACGGTGGAGAAAACTTTAAATTAGGTAACTACACTCGTATCCAAGGTACGTACAAGTTCTAAGATAAAGGAATAGAAATCTTATAGATATTGCACTATGTCTGTGTATAACTACATAGGAAGATAGGCTGGCATTCCGTACATAATGATATACTATAGAGGATAGTTAACGATGCAAGTTAGCTATCCTCTATTACCATGCTATGTGCACTAGTATGGGAACAAAGGATTGCGATCTATCTAATGGTATGGGTCATTCTCTGTGTATCCCAAATTATATTGTGATATAATAACTACATTGCGATTAAAGATTGTATTGAGATGCAAAGATTTTCTATCATAGAATGAAAATTACATCGGAATGCAAAAAGTAATTTATTTAAAATGAAGATTGCAATCAAATGCAATCTTAGTTAAAATTATAATAAAGATTGCATTGCAATGTATTTTTGCAACATGCTGAGAGTATGGATAACGCTTTCATTGTATTGAAGGGTATCACAAATGATAGAGGAGTAGACATGAAGCTAATTAATAGGGAAAAGTACATACAGTTTCTGAGAAATCACAGAGAAAAACGCGTTATAAAAATTGTGTCTGGCGTGCGCAGATGTGGTAAATCAACTCTATTTTATCTCTTTCAACAAGAGTTACTACAAGAAGGGGTAAAAGAAAATCAAATCATCGCCATTAACTTTGAAGATTTGGAATACAGGGACTTAACGGATTATATACAGTTGTATGAATACATAAAGTCCAAAATAATTCCTAATCAACAAATGTATATATTTTTGGATGAGGTCCAACATGTGCAAGGGTTCGAACGTGTGGTAGATAGTTTCTATATTAAAGATAATGTAGATATCTATATTACAGGATCTAATGCGTACTTTATGTCTTCAGAAATGGCTACCTTATTAGCGGGTCGGTATGTTCAGTTGGATATGTTACCTTTATCATTTAAAGAGTTTTTTGAAGCACATAAAGATACAACCAATCTATCTTTGAATGGTTTGTATCGCCTCTTTGTAGAGGTAAGTGGTTTCCCAGGGACATTAGAATATTCTGGACATGATGAAATGCTACGTACCTATTTAGAAGGTATAGTTAATTCTGTAGTGCTGAAAGATGTTATGACGCGTTTAAAGGGGAGCGATATTTTAATATTAGAAAGTATTATTCGGTATATTGCTGCCAATGTGGGAAGCTTATTAACGCCTAAAAAGATAGCTGATTCTCTTACTAGTATGGGTAGAAAGGTAGATAGCCGTACTGTAGAAAGGTATATGGCAGCCCTGCGAGATGCATTATTAATTTATGAAGCTACTAGATTTGATGTGCGGGGGAAAGAACTACTTAGACTATACTCTAAATTTTATTTAGTGGATCCGGGATTACGAGCGTTTTTCGTGCCTAACACGGGACGAGATACAGGCCATATACTTGAGAATGTGGTGTATTTAGAATTATTACGCCGAGGCTATACGGTCCATGTAGGTATCCTAAAAAATGGTGAAATCGATTTTGTAGCTCAGAAACATGGAGTATTTGAGTATTATCAAGTGAGTCAAAGTGTGTTAGATCCTACTACTTTAGATAGAGAACTAGCTCCCTTATTTGAGGTGAAAGATTATCATCCTAAATTTTTGCTTACCTTGGATGAGATTAATAGCAATGCATCCTATGAGGGAATACAACAAAAAAATGCGCTGGAATGGCTGTTGGAATAGTTTTTTTAGTATTGAGTAAACGTACTAAAATATATGTTATATAGGGGTGACAAGTGAAAGAAGAAATAAAAAAAGAAGTGCAAGAATCAACGGGTGTGATTCGTTATATTTGGATTGTACTGGGTGCTATAAGCTTTGCCTTAGGGTCCTTGGGAATCGTATTGCCTTTATTGCCGACGGTACCGTTTTATTTGTTTGCTGTATTTTGTTTTGCTAGAGGTTCTAAACGATTCCATGAGAAGTTTGTAAACTCTAAACTGTATGCAAACTATGTAGAACCATTTAAAAATAAAAGTGGCATGCCATTGCGTACTAAGATTAATATTTTAGTGTCTGTGTCTATTTTATTAGGTATTGGTGCTTACGGTATGCGCAATATGCCAGTAGCCTTATATGTTATGGGTGCAGTATGGATAGGTCATGTCATTGCCCTTGCATTTATTGTGAAAACAGCACCAGCAGAAGCTAAATAGAAATCTGATTGATATACATAGTATTAATCAATTGAAATATAAAAGAGCCAGATTATGGAGTGAAAGACTTCATAATTTGGCTTTTATTATAAGGTTCCATATGGTATAGTGTTATCGATTATATTTACTTTAGTAATAGACAAGACTGAGTATAATAGTAGTATCTTAAAAACTTTATTTGGATATGTAATATGTCTAAATGCATATATCATGAGGAGGTATAGATGACTAAAAAACTAACAAGTAGTCCAATACAAATTAATACCTGTGCCATTTGCGTTCCTATTGTAGGACCGACGGTAGAAGATATACTTTCACAGGTACAAGAGGCAGTGCAAGCAAAAGTGGACCTTATTGAGCTGCGCCCAGATATGTGGATGAAGGGTTCTCATCTACATGAAGAAGAGTACATACCAACAATAGTAAACTTGGTAGAAGAAGTGCACTCCAGATATGAAAAAATGTCGATATTGTTTACATGGCGCACCTTAGCTGAGGGTGGAGAAACGCTCTTGAGTAACGAAAATTACTGTAACTTATTACAAGCAATTGTGGATCAAAATCTAGTTGATGCGGTGGATGTGGAATTATTTACTTATACAGATACGATCGGTCAAATTATCAAACAAGCTCATCATCAAAACATACAAACGGTGATGAGTTATCATAACTTTCAAAGTACACAAAAACTAGAAACACTGCATGGCTATGCAGAACGTATGATATCTGCAGGAGCCTCAGCAATTAAGTTTGCATTGATGCCAACAACGAGTGATGATGTACTTTCAGTATTACAATTTACAAAAGAATTAACGGAACGGTATCCACAGTTGCCACGTATTACTATGTCTATGGGAAAGTTAGGACAGATGACACGGACCTGTGGCAATGTGTTTGGTAATTGCTTGACCTTTGGCACACTTGGACAAGCATCGGCACCGGGTCAGGTAGACGTTAATCTATTACAACAATTATTGTACTGAGTATATTGTCAATTTATAGTAGACAAATGTTTTTTATTGTGCTAGTATAGTTACATAATTTAATACTCGCCTAACAAACCGATGAGGTGGAGATAAAAATAGAACGTGCACTTCCAGAGAGTGGGGGTAGCTGAGAGCCCCGCAGAACGCAGTCTATTAAATGGACCACCGAGGGTATGGGGAACGGACAATGTGTCTTAGTATAGCATAACGTGTCATGAGCGTTAATCGTGAGGGATATGATAGTATCCTGCAAAGGGGAATGCATGCATTCAAACAAGGTGGTACCGCGATTTATATGAATCTTTCTGCGCAGTAGTGCAGTTATTTGGCATATGAACTCGTCCTTGACAGTTACGTCTAGGGCGAGTTTTTTTATTGCAGGAGGACTTATGAAACCATCAATAGAAACGGTAAAACAATTAGGACAGGGATTTGATATCGTACCGGTTTACGTGGAATTATTATCGGATATACGCACACCTATTTCTGTACTGAAAGCTTTAAAAAAGGTGAGCGCTCATACATTCTTATTGGAAAGTGCAGATAACACCCATCACTGGGGGCGATATTCCTTCTTAGGATATAATCCATTGTTAGAAGTCACATGTAAAAACCATACTATGACGATCAAGGGCGATATGACACGTACTTTCACATGTCATAACCCTGCGGAAGAGATTCGAAATATATTGGGTCAATATAAAAGCCCTAGGGTAGAAGAATTGCCAACTTTCACAGGTGGATTTGTAGGATACTTTGCCTATGAATACATTCGATACCTAGAACCTACCTTGGATCAACACATCAGTGATACAGACACGAGCATGGTTAACGATGTGGACCTTATGCTCTTTGATAAAGTCATTGCGTTCGACCATTATAAAAATAAAATCTATATCATCGGTCATGTACGTACAGACGATATTGAACGTAATTACGAGCGTACCCAATTGGAATTGCAAGCCTTAGCAGACCTAGTGAAAGAAGGCGAAGAGGCTCAAATCGAGCGAGGTGTATTAGAAAGTGAATTCACCTCGGAGTTTACTTCCGAAGAATACCAAGAAGTAGTACGAAAAACACAACATTACATCACGGAAGGAGATATCTTTCAAGCCGTCGTATCCAATCGTAGAGAAGCAAAATTCAAAGGAAGTTTACTCAATGCTTATCGTGTACTAAGAACGATGAATCCATCTCCGTATATGTTCTATATGAGTGGTAAGTCTGTAGAATTAACGGGAGCTTCACCGGAAACATTGGTGAAATTGCAAGATAGAAGCGTCTATACATTCCCAATTGCGGGTACACTGCCACGGGGCAAGAATGAAGAGGAAGATAGAGCGCAAGAGGCTAAGTTAAGCAAAGATGAAAAAGAATTAGCAGAACATAATATGCTCGTCGATTTAGGACGTAACGACATTGGTAAAGTCTGTGAGTTCGGGTCCGTCCAAGTAGAAGCGTTACATCAATTACAACGGTTCTCTCACGTGATTCATTTAACGAGTACTGTGAAAGGAACATTAAGAGAAGAGTTTGATGCCTTAGATGCTATCGGTGCTACTTTACCGGCAGGCACTTTATCGGGGGCTCCTAAAATTCGTGCCATTCAGATTTTACAAGAATTAGAGAAAAGTCCTCGTGGTGTCTACGGTGGTGCTGTAGGATACTTAGATTTCTCCGGAAATATGGATGTGTGTATTGGTATCCGCATGGCCATGGCAAAAGATGGTCGGGTATTCGTTCGTTCCGGCGGTGGCATTGTGCGAGATAGTGTGCCTGTGAATGAGTATAATGAAACTATCCACAAAGCACAATCTATGGTAACGGCTATCACATTGGCACAGGAGGTGTAACATGGTATTACTTATCGATCATTACGATAGTTTCTCTTTTAACATTTATCAATTAATTGGCTCGCTAGTAAAAGATATTAAGGTAATCCGCAGTGATGAAATGACAGTGAAAGAAATTCAAGAGCTTTCACCTGAGTGCGTCATCCTTTCACCAGGCACGGGCAGACCAAAAGATGCAGGTGTGTATGAAGAATTGCTGGAAATATGCCAAGGTGAGTTTCCTATCTTGGGCATTTGCTTGGGCCATCAAGCCATGGGCGAAGTGTTCGGCGCCACTGTGGGATATGCGAAAGAAGTCATGCATGGCAAACAAAGCGTAGCTACCCAATGTTATCCATCCATATTATGGAAAGATATTCCTCAAGAGTTCCCCGTAGCGCGGTATCATTCCTTAGCAGTTTTGGAAGATACCCTAGGAGATGAACTAGTAGTAACGGCTCGTACGGAAGATGGAGAAATCATGGCCATGGAACATAGAACACATCCGATTTACGGAGTGCAATTCCATCCAGAGTCTATTTTGACACCGCAAGGAACACAAATGGTTAAGAATTTCTTGGAATATCATAAGATTATATAAGGGAGAGATAGAGTATGATTCAACAAGCAATACGCCTCGTCACAGAGGGTCAAGATATGCCGTATGAAGTGGCAAAAGCAACGATGAATGCGATTATGAGTGGAGACGTACAGGAAGTGCCTATGGCAGCCTTTTTAGGGGGCTTACAAGCGAAAGGACCTAGCGTGACAGAGATTACAGCCTTTGCTGAAGTGATGCGAGAAAAAGCAGGGTCCGTACCACATGACAATACAGTGGTAGAAATCGTAGGTACCGGTGGCGATGGCAGTAGTACTTTCAACATTTCTACCACATCTGCTATCCTATTAGCTGCAGCGGGTATCCCTATCGCCAAACATGGGAATCGTAGTGTATCTAGTAAATGTGGTGCCGCTGATGTGCTAGAAGCATTGGGAGTGAAATTGGAACTCAATGGAGAGCAAAATAAAAAGGTCTTAGAGGAAGCGAATATTTGCTTTATGTTTGCCCCTGTGTACCATGAAGCTATGAAATATGCTGGACCTGTACGAAAAGCTATGGGTGTTAGAACAGTATTTAATATTTTAGGGCCTTTGGCAAACCCTGCAGGTGCTACGGTAGAGCTTATGGGTGTGTACGATCGGTCCTTAGTGGAACCATTGGCACAGGTCTTGTCTAACTTAGGTGTGCATCGTGGTGCCGTGGTGTATGGTAGTGACGGACTTGATGAAATTACTGCCACAGGGACTACGACAGTATGTGAAATTGACCATGGCGAGTTCAAGACCTATGAACTAGATCCAAAGGATTATGGATTCACTTATGCTACAGCAGATGAACTTGTGGGCGGTGATGCACAGGTGAATGCTGAGATTACACGTACATTACTAGAAGGAAAAGATAGAAGTGGTCGTGCTACTGCAGTGATACTTAATGCGGGTATGGCATACTATTTAGCCAAAGAGGGAGAAGTAACCTTAGAGAATGCTTTTAAAACGGTGCAAGAGTTATTGTATTCGGGTGCTGGAGCAAAGGCACTTTCAAAATTTGTAAAAGCATCACAAAATGCTTAATAGTAGGATAGAAATAGAAATAGTTATGATATTAGATAAGATTGTAGCAGCTACTGAAAAACGGGTCTGTGACGCAAAAGCTAATTTACCCTTGTCAGAGTTGCAACAGCAAGTAGAAAGAATGCCTATTACGAAGGACTTTCCTTTTGAACAGGCATTACAAGAATTAGATTTTAATTTTATATGTGAAGTGAAAAAAGCGTCTCCATCAAAAGGGATAATTGCAGAAGATTTTCCCTATTTAGAGATAGCCAAGGAGTACGAAATGGCAGGGGCGGCTGCTATTTCCGTGTTGACAGAACCAGATTTCTTTTTAGGTAGCCCGCAATATTTACAAGAAATTGCTGAAGTGGTACAGATTCCTGTATTACGGAAGGACTTTATTATCGATGAATATCAAATCTATGAAGTAAAATTGTGGGGTGCCTCAGCTATATTACTCATAGCCGCTATCTTGAATGATGAAACAATGGCATGCTTTCATAAGTTGGCAGATAGTTTGGGTCTATCTTGTTTGGTAGAAGCTCACGATGAAACGGAAGTATTGCGAGCAGTGAATATAGGGGCCCGCATCATTGGGGTCAATAACCGAAATTTAAAAGATTTTACGGTGGACGTGAACAATAGCATTCGCCTACGAAAGCTAGTGGATGATTCAGTGATTTTCGTTTCTGAAAGTGGCCTAGATACAGCCGCAGATATCCAACGGTTACGAGACAACAAGATTCACGCTGCACTCATGGGTGAAAGCTTTATGCGATCTAAGGATAAAGTTGCTAAATTAGCTGAATTGTATGGATCTATCAGACCGAAATGTTTTATACATAATAATACAGAACGAGGCAGGTTCAGAACAGAAGATACATCTTGCATAGAGGTACCAAGTGCACCAACAGTAGATGAAGCTACTCAATCTAGCTATGAGGTAAAGGTCAAATTTTGTGGCATAACCCAAGAAGATACAGTTCCTGTATTAATGGAGACACAACCAGACTATGTGGGGTTCATCTTTGCACCCAGCAAACGACAAGTGACGGTAGAACAAGCCAAATCCATTACGAGAAGCTTGCAAGATAGCGTACACACTACAAGCGGTAACAAATGCTGCTCACGGGTAGGCGTATTTGTGAATGAAACGATACCTACTATTGTAGAGATTGCAAAGGCAGTACCACTTTCAGTAGTGCAATTACATGGAGATGAAACTGTAACATATATTGAAACATTACGGAGCCAATTACAGGAAGAACAATTAGAATCCATTGAGATTTGGAAAGCTATACAAGTGCAAGGTAAAGAAGATATCTTGCCATGGAAACAAGCTCCCATCGATGGACTGGTGGTAGATGCCTATTCAAAGGAAGAACGTGGAGGCACCGGTAAGACTATCGATTGGTCATTACTTGATGAGGTGCAAGTTCCATACTACCTAGCAGGCGGTATAGGACTACACAATGTAGCTCGTGCTATTCGTCGACTGCAGCCCTATGGACTTGATATGAGTAGTAGCTTAGAAACAAATGGACAAAAAGATGTGAGGAAAATAAAATCTATGGCACAGATTATTAAGACGGTAACAAATATATGCTAAGAAAATGAAAACTATGGAACAGATCGTTAAGATAGTAACAAACAGATAAGGAGATAGACTATGACAACACATCGCCATGGCTATTTTGGTGAATTTGGTGGACAATTCATGCCAGAAACACTAATGAATGCCATCATTGAACTGGAAGCAGCCTATGAAATGTATAAAAATGATCCTGAATTTATTAAAGAATTAGAAGATTTACATGTGTCCTATACCGGACGTCCGTCCCTACTATATTTTGCAGAACAAATGACAAAAGATTTGGGAGGAGCTAAAATTTACTTAAAACGGGAAGACTTAAATCATACAGGGTCCCACAAATTAAATAATGTGTTAGGTCAAATGTTATTGGCTAAGCGAATGGGTAAAACGAGAGTGATTGCAGAAACGGGTGCCGGTCAACATGGTGTAGCCACTGCTACAGTGGCGGCGTTAATGGGCATGGAATGTGAAATTTTCATGGGCCAAGAAGACTGTGAGAGACAAGCTTTAAATGTATACCGGATGGAACTATTAGGTGCTAAGGTGCATCCGGTTACTTCTGGAACAGGTACTCTGAAAGATGCTGTATCTGAAACGATGCGAGAATGGACCAATCGAATGGCAGACACCCACTATGTGTTAGGATCTGTTATGGGGGCTCATCCGTTCCCTATGATGGTACGTGACTTTCAGTCCATTATCAGTCGGGAAGCAAGAGCTCAAATTTTAGAAAAAGAAGGTAAATTACCTGTTGCCGTATTAGCTTGTGTTGGTGGCGGTAGTAATGCCATTGGTATGTTCTATCACTTCATTCCGGATGAAGGTGTACAACTCATCGGTTGTGAAGCGGCTGGCAAAGGTATCAATACAGAAGAACATGCGGCGACTATGACAAAAGGTACAGTAGGTATTTTCCATGGTATGAAATCTTACTTCTGTCAAAATTCCTATGGACAAATCGCACCTGTATTTTCTATTTCAGCAGGTTTAGATTATCCAGGAATAGGTCCAGAGCATGCCTATTTACATGACAGTGGCCGTGCTCAATATGTGCCCATAACAGACGATGAGGCAGTGGATGCTTTTGAATATCTGTCTCGTATGGAGGGCATTATTCCAGCTATTGAAAGTGCTCATGCCGTAGCCCATGCTATGCGATTGGCACCTACGTTAGGTCCTGATGAAAGTATCATCATTTGCTTATCTGGACGTGGTGATAAGGACGTAGCAGCTATGGCGAGATACAGAGGGGTGAACTTACATGAATAAGATAACAATAGCAGAGGCTTTCAGCAAGAAAGCATTTATCCCTTTCATTACAGCTGGTGACCAAGGGATTGCTACTACAGAGAAATACATTCGTACTATGGCGAAGGCGGGGGCCAGTTTGATTGAAATTGGCATTCCTTTTTCAGACCCTGTAGCAGAAGGCCCTGTCATTCAAGATGCCAGTGAGCGCGCTCTATCCACAGGTATTACAACAGATGATATCTTTGATATGGTAAAACGTTCGCGCACCGGTACAGAGCCGTTGACCATACCACTTGTGTTCATGACCTATCTGAACCCTATCTATGTGTATGGTGTTGAAAGCTTTATGACACGCTGTGAAGAAGTGGGTATCCAAGGTGTCATTGTGCCAGATTGTCCGTTGGAAGAAAAACAAGAACTAGCCCACCAAGCAAAAACTCATGGCATTGCTGTCATTTCATTAATTGCACCTACTTCAGAGCAACGAATTGAGGAGATTGCTAGTCAAGCAGAAGGCTTTGTGTATTGTGTGTCATCTCTTGGTGTAACAGGTATGCGCAGTGATATCAAAACAGATATTGCTAGCATCGTACAACAGATTCGCCAATACACAGATGTTCCTGTAGCCGTTGGCTTTGGTATTTCCACGCCGGAACAAGCAAAGGCGATGGCCGCAGTATCTGACGGAGCCATCGTAGGCAGTGCCATTGTGAAACAAATTGGTGAATGGGGCGCTAATGGTGAAGAAGAACTATATCAGTACGTTCGTTCTATGGTAGAAGCTGTGGGTAACTAATAGTAATGTATTCTAAGGTAACTCCTATGTATGACAGACTTACTTGGTGATAGTATCCTTTATATCCTATTCTCTTATTTACGATGCCTCTTGAATAGCTGTGCAAGAAGTATATCTTGTGCAGCTGTTTTATATGTAAGAGAGTTAATTGCTTCTTCATGTATGTTTAAAGAATATAGTATGTAGTTCATAAAAATGTTATGGTAACATACATCAATATACGATATACTTAAGAATAGAATAATTCTTAAGAGGAGACATAGGGTATGGAAAAAACGAGTATTGGTGTTGGGCGAGCTGCATTACATGTTGCCATTTCTGAAAGCCGAGCTGAAGAGATGACATTGCGGAAAGAATTTGAATCTCTTGGGATTCGTAGCTGTGCTGTAGATTTTGGAGGACCTTTCACAGAGATTATTCCTAAAATTATTGAACGGGCCGTAGTAGCTGCGGAGCGACAAGAGTTGATTCTTGATAATCATGTTAGCAAAGGTGCTGTAGTAGGTGCTACGGCACAAGCCTTAGAACAACTTAAAAATAAATGTGTAGGCCTTAATGTAGGAGGAAAAGTAGGTATTGCACGAAGCCAAGAACATCTAAGTGTAGCGATTTATTTGGGCGTAGGTGTATTGCATTTAGACGAAATTGCTGTGGCTATGGCACATCGTGCTGTACCAAATCTGTAGAAGTGCTATAAATTTATTACTAGATTTGATATAATATTCTTTAGAGTGTATAGACAATAGCTAATCATTTTGGAGGTAACTATGAGTCAATTCGATTGGAAAGTATTAGATCGTAATTATGAAGATGTAATTTATGAAACATATAATGGGATTGCTAAAATTACAATTAATCGTCCAGAAGTGCGTAATGCATTCCGTCCCAAAACAGTGATGGAATTAATCGATGCGTTTACCATTGCTCGTGAAGATGCAGAAGTGGGCGTTATCATCTTGACTGGTGCTAATCATGGTCAAGGAGAAGATAAAGAAGCATTCTGTTCTGGTGGTGACCAACGTGTACGTGGAGATGGCGGTTATGTTGGGGATGACAAGATTCCTCGTCTAAACGTGTTAGATTTACAACATTTAATCCGTATTACTCCAAAACCTGTTATTGCTATGGTTAATGGTTTTGCTATTGGTGGTGGTCATGTATTACACATCGTATGCGACCTTTCTATTGCCTCTGAAAATGCAAAATTCGGTCAAACAGGTCCTCGTGTAGGTTCCTTTGATGCTGGTTATGGCGCTGGATACTTAGCGCGTTTAGTAGGCCATAAAAAAGCTCGTGAAATCTGGTTCTTATGCCGTCAATATTCTGCAAAAGAAGCCTTAGATATGGGTCTTGTGAATACAGTAGTGCCATTTGATCAATTAGAAGCAGAAACAGTAAAATGGTGTGAAGAAATTCTTCAATTATCTCCAATGGCACTTCGTTTCTTGAAAGCTTCCTTCAATGCGGATACAGATGGTTTAGCTGGGTTACAACAATTTGCAGGGGATGCGACTTTATTGTTCTATACAACTGATGAAGGTAAAGAAGGTCGCGATGCATTTAAAGAAAAACGTAAACCTAATTTCAAACAGTTCCCTAAATTCCCTTAATGGATTAGGCTATGAAGTGGTTATATGAACGAGCACACACCCATAGAGATAGGCTTTTCTTAAATAAATATTCTTATGGTGATGTGTTTACTCTAACAATAGCTACAGCAAAACGACTCGCTCCTCATCTTCGAGGGGAGAGTCGTATTGCTTTATGGGCTGAAAATTCAGTATCCATGGCGATACACCTATTTGCTCTATCTGCATTGGGTATAGAAACAGTGTTGCTGAATACGAATCTGACTGAACGAGAAGTGACAGAACAGATGGAAAGTACGGGAGTTCGCACCTTATTGATGTCAGAAAAAATAACACAGATATTGCGTACACAGAAGGGAGCCTGTGACATAGAGATCACAGATGTTTCTACTTATGAGCATAGCCATAGTCAAGTGAACCGACAGTATTTGTACTTTTCTACATGCATAGACACTGATTTCAATGCTATTTCTCCTTTGCATGATGACGGAGATGTTAGGAATGAAAGTACTACTGGTGTAAAATATGCATCTATCAAAATAGATGATGAAGAAAACCCTAGTTTGGACTCTTTTAGAAATAGATGTAATCAGCTGGGTGATGTTGAAGATTCTACAGATTGTGAGAGTAATCTAAACTGGAATCCATCTGATGAAAAAGTATTTTGCATCATTAATACCAGTGCTACAACAGGCAAATTCAAATCAGTCCCTGTGCGGTGGTCACAGATTAAGGCTCATGTGAAAGCTTCTGCCAATGTGCTTGGCGTGGAGAAAGATGACAATTGGCTTGTGGTGCTCCCTATGTTCCATGTCAGCGGCTTATCTATTATTTTGCGTACCTTGTACAATGGCACAAGAGCGACGATTCGTGAAAAGTTCTCGGAACAAGTCGTACTAGAGGCATTGAAAACAGATGAAGTCACCATGGTATCTTTGGTGCCTACAGTATTACAACGCATAGTAGAACGGATACAAGCACCAACTTTACGGGCTATCTTACTAGGTGGCGAGTTTATTCCTATGCCACTCTTACAAGAGTGCGTACAACGAAATTTACCCGTCTATAAGACATACGGCATGTCAGAAACTTTTGCTCAAAGTACTACCTTTAGTATACAGGAGTATCCGAATAAATTAGCCTCTGTGGGATATCCTTTACAGGGTGTTACCATTGAAATTCGAAATCCCGATGAAGAAGGAGTAGGAGAAGTGTGGCTTTCATCCCCGATGCTGATGAAAGGATACCTTAATAAAGAACCTATTAAAGGAGCTTTTAATACAGATGACATTGGTTACGTAGATGAAGATGGATTTTTATTTCTTCTCAATCGTAGGAAAGATATTATCATTTCTGGTGGAGAAAATATTTATCCTAAGGAAATCGAGGATGTCTTATACGGAATGGACGGTATTTTAGAATGTGCAGTCATCCCGGTGTCAGATCCTAAGTGGGGACAAGTGCCAGTGTTGTGCGTAGTAACAAATCGTTCCGAAGAAGATATATCACAATATCTACTCAGTCGTTTAGCGAAGTATAAAGTACCGAAACGAATGATATATTTTGATGCATTACCGAAAAATAGTATGGGGAAAATATTGCGACAAGACTTGATTCACACAGTAGAAAGGACATAGTATGAAGGAAACCTCTTTATTAGAACAATTACAGATAGAGACATTTCACTGTACTGAACAGGCCTTTCAAAGTACTATGAAGCTTTCATCGTTTCATGCACAACCCTTTGGATTCGTTAACGGTGGCGTGTATTTAGCCTATGGAGAAGCATTAGCAGGCATGGCATCTAATGCTATATTGGCACAAGAATCAACATCGAGCAATAAAAGCGTGGACTTAGATTCGTCTGAACAAAAAGTAGCTGTAGGTCAATCGATAACAGCTAATCATGTGAAACCGAAACGATGTGAAGGATATGTGGTAGCACGTGGTCAATTATTACACAAAGGTGGTCGAAATCATGTATGGATGATTAATATCTTTGATGAAACAGATCGATTATTATCTCATATGACGGTGACAAATAGTATTATAAATATATAGTTAGAGCACCTAGCAATCCCGATAGTTATGATACATGTGCAAGATAAGACTTACCTTGACTGGTAAATAGTTGTTTGTAGGATATATAGAAAGGAGGTGCATAGTCCATGAAAATAGATATTATATCGCTATTTCCAGAATTTTTTGATGCCTTTTTTACACATTCCATCATCAAACGTGCCTTACAGGCAAATCGATTAGAAATGAAAGTGACAAATCCACGAGAATTTTCTCATAGCAAGCATGGTCAAGTGGACGATACTCCTTATGGAGGTGGCGCTGGCATGCTCATGAAAGCACCTCCTCTCTTTGAGGCTGTAGAGCATGTGTTGCAGATTCCCATAGAAGAACATCGTTGTACAAAGGAGAGTCACAAACGCCATGTTGTGTTTATGGGACCTACAGGGAGACCATTTACACAAGAAAAAGCAAGGGAATTGGCCACCTATGATCAGCTTGTTGTTGTCTGTGGACACTACGAAGGCGTAGATTATCGAGTGGAAGAACATTTGGTGGACGAAATTATATCTATCGGTGACTATGTGTTGACGGGCGGTGAATTACCAGCTATGGTGGTAGCCGATGCAGTGGCTCGCATGATCCCTGGCGTTTTAGGTGCTACTTCAGGGGCTATAGAAGATTCCTTTTATCATCCTGTTCTTGAGTGTCCGCAATACACTAAACCACAGGAATACAGAGGTATGGTAGTACCTGATATATTGCTGAGTGGTCATCATAAAAATATTGAGCAGTGGCGATTAGAAGAGTCATTGAAACGGACTGCTTTACTGAGAAATGATTTGTTGCAACGAGAATTAACTGTAGATGAAATTAAGGCGTTGAAAAGGGTACTAGATAGAGTGGATTCTGAAGAGGAACAACAAGTACTTTCAAAATTGATAGAACAGTCTACTTTCACAGAGGAAAAGAGGAAATAAATGGCGAATTTATATATCGGCCTCGTTCATTATCCCATTATGAATAAACATGGTGAGGTGATCACGACGGCCATCACGAACTACGATATCCATGATATTGCCAGAGCATCTACAACTTACGATGTGGAACGGTATTTCATCATTCACAATGTACCTAGCCAACGTGAATTGGCAGAAACTGTAATGAGTCATTGGAAAACGGGATTTGGCAGTACTTATAATCCGGATAGAAAAGATGCTTTTAAACATGTGGAACTTGTTAATTCCATTCGACAAGCCATCGATATGGTGACGGAATTAGAAGGACAGACGCCAATCGTGTGTACTACGGATGCACGAACCTATGATAATACCATTACCTATGCATCGCTCCGTAAATCACTTGAAAGTGAGAGCCGTCCTGTGGTAGTATTATTTGGAACGGGGTATGGTATGACGAAAGAAACAATGGAAGATTTCGATTATATCTTAGAACCCATCTATGGACATGGTGAGTACAATCACCTTTCAGTTCGTAGTGCCGTATCAATTATATTAGACCGCTTGCGAGGCGAAGCGTGGTGGAATAA
Organism: Veillonella sp. CHU594; assembly: GCF_003992265.1. Taxonomy (NCBI): domain Bacteria; kingdom Bacillati; phylum Bacillota; class Negativicutes; order Veillonellales; family Veillonellaceae; genus Veillonella; species Veillonella sp. CHU594. Next base: position 246,482 of record NZ_RQVB01000003.1, on the reverse strand, counting down.
ATAGGAGGACACAATGTCAGGACATTCTAAATGGTCAAATATTAAACATAGAAAAGGTAAAAATGATGCGTTAAAAGCAAAAATTACCACAAAAATTAGTCGTGAAATCACAGTAGCTGTGAAAGCTGGTGGTACAGATCCAACCGGTAATATGCGCTTGAAATTGGCGCTACAAAAAGCTCGTGAAAATAACATTCCTAAGGATAATATTCAACGTGCCATCGATAAAGGTGCCGGTGCAGGGGATGCGAACAACTACGAAGAAATTACCTATGAAGGATACGGCCCAGGCGGTGCTGCCATACTTGTAGAAGTGATGACAGATAACCGTAACCGTGCAGCAGCTGATGTGCGTCATGCCTTTTCCAAACGTGGTGGCAACCTAGGTGAAAGTGGCTCCGTTAACTGGATGTTTAAACGCAAAGGTGTATTCGTGATTCCCCAAGAAGGCAATGATGAAGAAACATTGACATTATTGGCTCTTGACGCTGGCGCTGAAGACATCAAAGTAGAAGACGATGTATTCGTTATCTACACATTGCCAGATGATTACGATGCCGTAGAAGCTGCCCTAGCAGAAGCATCCATCGCTACAGACATGGCACAAATCACAATGGTTCCAGATACAAATATGGAATTAACGGGTGATGATGCAGTGAATATGCAACGAGTACTAGACATGTTGGAAGACTTAGACGATGTACAAGATGTGTACCATAATTCAATTCTCAATATAGAGTAGTTGGAAATGCGATGAAGTAGCACTCTGTAAGGATTTTTGAGAGTGCTACTTTTATCAATTGTGCCTTAAAAATGGCAAAAAATAAAACGGTTGCACAACCGTTGCACAACCTTTTCATATGAATGGTATTACAGTAAATAGAATGAATATAAAGAATGTTTAAATTTACATATCTAATTATTGGAGGTTTATTTTAATGACTCCTGGTAATTAGATTATTTGTGATGTAAAGAATTTTAGCGGTATTTATTTCTATATTGATAGGTAAACTTTCAAAAATTTACTCAATGAGCATTAAGGAAAAGAGCACAGCTATAAAGGCTGTGCTCTTTTTTAGTAATATCACAAATATAAATATTTGACAATTAACAAATGACGAATTATAATTAACACATAAGTTAAAAATACTTATAGATGTGTTTAGTTGTAAGGGGTGCTATTTATGGTTACAGAGTACGGAAAGCTATTAAGGAAAATAAGGATAGACCATGATGAAATATTGAAAGATATGGCTAGTAAGTTAGAAATTACAGCAGCTTATTTATCATCAATTGAAAATGGAAAGCGGCAGATTCCTATTAATATGACAAAAACTATTGTTGCGAAATATAAATTAGATGACTTTATGGCAGATAGTTTATTGGATGCAGAAGATAGTATTAAAAAGAATGTAGAAATTAATCTAAACACAGCAAATCAATCTCAGAAAACTGTAGTTTTATCTTTAGCAAGACAATTTGAACAGTTGAGTGATGAGCAGCTTGAGAAAATACGCCAAATTTTGGAAGAGTAGGTGATGTAATATATGGCAGGCTTAATTGTAAAATCTCTAACATTAAATGATATTCGTGTAATGTGTAGTAATATAAGAATGCTATTGGGTATTTCAGCAGATGAATATGTTGATATCGTAAAAGTACTTGAACATCAGATTACTTCGTGGGGAGTAGAATTTGAAGTAGTTCCAATTAAAGAAATGGGGCATATACACGGAGAATCTATATTAGAACACAATATAATACGAATACGAGAAGATGTTTACAATAGAGCCTGTGAAGGATGTGGTCGAGACAGACTTACAATGGCACATGAATTAGGACATATAATACTGCATCGAAAAGAAGAAATTACACTTGCAAGAGGTGAAGGTACGATTCCACCATATTTGGATCCAGAGTGGCAAGCAAATGCATTTGCAGGAGAATTATTAGCGCCATTTCAATATATTAAACATATGGATATATTAGATATATCAGTAGCATATGGCGTGAGTATAGAGGCGGCTTCAGTTCAAAAGAAGAGGAGGAAATAAATGTTTAGAATAAAAAAACAGCCACCAAGTGGCTGATTACTTGGGGCTGTGCAGTGGAATCTATATTGGATTCCGAAATCTGAACGTAAATGTGTCAGACTAAAATAAATATAAGCAATTTCATTTTAGCATTTACATAACGATTTTGCAACAGCCCAGAAAGGAGCGATCCATGTGGATTTGTTGTAAAAGTTATACAAATCGATGGGGCAAGCTTATGGTAGCTAGTGATTACGGCTATACATGTTGGCGTTTTTGGGTCCCATCCAAGAAAAAATAAGCCTCTTAAGATAAGTTGAGGCACATCATGAAACAGTAAACTATCCATCTGACAACAGTTATACTAATATCAAAGAGCCACCGCAGTTTTGCAGTGGCTCTTTTTCTATTTCGCCATACTCATCATTTCTTCAGTAAACGTTACAGGTAATGCATTGACGGCATCTAAGAATTGTTTTCTTGTCTTATGGGTATATACATCACTGGTTACATCGCCATTGTGTGTATGGCCTACAATGGATTTTAGGATATAGATATCCATATCGGCATTGCGTGCCAGAGTGATGAACGTATGACGTGTGTCGTGTGGTTTATGTTTAGATAGTCCTAAAGATTCACATAAACGCTCTATAGGCCTTGATAGACGTGTAGGGATTAATTTAGGGGGAAGTAATGTGTCTGAACGTGAGAAATGTGCTTTGCTGTAAATCTCTTTTACAAATGGCATAATACAATCAGCTAAAGGAATCATACGATCTTTACCAGCAGCTGTTTTTGAACCACCAATTACATATTGTTCCTTTAGATTTACATTCTCTAGTCTCACCTGGTAGAGCTCAACAGGTCTCATCCCCGTATAGATATAGATTAATACGACCCGTACGAGAATATCATCTGTATGCTGCCATAATATGGTAATCTCCTCTGGAGTAAAGGGTTTATGTATGTTTGATTTAATGGCAGGAGGAAGTGTAATATCTAGGGCATAGTTCTTTGTGATAATATCATTCTTAATAGCTTCTTTGAAAGCACCATTGATAGCTTTATAAATAGCATCATGGGAAGAACGCCCTAAATGCTTATATTGATCAATGATGTTCTGTAGGTGAATTAATCGAATGTCTTTGATAGGCATGGACCATATACTTGAAAGTTTCGGTTTCACAGCTTCAAACTTTCCTTTTTTAATATCTACACCCTGGCGTTCCTTTTCTAGTAACATCCAGTCCCAACATTGATAGAAGGGAACTGTATCACGATGCACTTTCATAGGATCGTAGACATAATTAGCGATGGCATCGTAGGCTTCCTTTTGTGTAGCAAAGGTACCAATTGTTTTACGAATATTTTTGCCTTTGCTATCTTGGCCAATATACACCATAGCACGATATGGCTTACGTAATTTCTTATGTTTCATCTTATAAACGGAACCAGTTCCGTTTGCGCGTTTCATTGCCATAACATAACTCCTGTAAAAAAATAACCCTCTCTATATAATAGAGAAGGTTATTTTCCATACAGGTCCCCTGAGGGATGATTGCACTTATCTTGTCTCTATTATATATAGGTCTATAAAATATATCAATAGATAGTAACAAAAAAACTCGCCAACCCTTAAGTTGACGAGTGGTGTACTTCGCTCGTAAGGTCAGTACGTTTTCCCTAGTAAAAGTATACTTAATGAAAAGTTACTCGTCAATAAGTGTTATGGTATATGATACAACTTTTAAACAATTATTAGAAAGCTAAGAATGAATATTTAAAAAGCATTATTAACTGGATATAATTGAATATTTTTATATGATTCAACTGCTAAGTTAGGACTAGTAAACAAATACTCTTTTTCTAGCCTGGTCACATTAGCAGAATATTGTAATGAATATGTAAAAGTTGGAAGATCCTTATAAATTTCATATATCTCATCAGTTTTATCATATGTTGTTATCCAATTATACTCATCGAAGCTTCGGATGGTCTGATATAACGATACGTGATCTTGATGAGTAAAAGAGTTTTTATAAAGGTTTTTACCTTGCCTATAATAAGGTGGATCAAAGAATACAAATAGTTCATTAGGAGGTATATGTCTAATAACAGAAGTTAGAAGCTCAGAGGCATCAAAATTGTATAGATGGATTTTATCTTTTTTGCTAGCGATTTGAGATATTTTTTTTATTAAAGTCTGCTTTGTAAAGCGACAGTCGATAGAATATTTTGAAGTCTGTTTTAGACCACCAATAGGACCACCAGTAATAATACCAGCTCTATTAGTACGATTTAAAAAGAAAGTAGCGTAAGCAAGTTCAAAGCTATAATTTGCATCATTGCAATGTTGTAAGTAGATTTCTCGTTGCTTGTGCCATTCCTCAATTGTCACAGGTGTATTGATAATAGAATCAATTAAGTGTTCAGTTTCATTCAGTACAGCATTCCAAACAGAGAAAATACTGATGTCTAAATCATTTAGGATGATAGATTTTACTGTATCGGAAAGGAGAAGGTCTATTGAAATTCCTGCTCCACCAGAAAACGGTTCACAATAAATTCCTTTATCTAGATGATTAATTGTTAATAGATGAGATACGAACTTAGAGAGACTAGATTTACCACCTGGGTACCGTAAAATAGATTTTGTATGTGACATAATTTCACCTCCTTATCTAAGGATAACTCAGAACTAGTTGTGTTGGCCAATATATAAAAAGCATACTAATATAACTCATCTACAGCTTGAGTAAACTCGGCAATAAATGTATTGACTTCCTCTTGGTGTTCTAGTTTCCAATATTCTATCAGGTGTGTTTCTCTGAATATGTCGATATATTCATTAAACCATTCCTTATATACCTCGCGATCAGTTCTTCTAGTGCATAGATGTTCGAGTTCTTCTGCTTTGTTGATGATTGCATTTTTTGTAATATTGTATCTATCAGCATATTCATTTTCATAGTAATTCGCTATGTTTGTTGAATCACTTAATAGAAAATCCAATAGGCCCTTTTCGATGGAGGTTGACGTTGGTAATATCAGAATATGAGACTTTTGAGCATTTAAAGAGTTAATTTCATTAACTTTAGATGATTCATTTCTAATATCTCCATCAATAATAATCACTCTATTATTGAAAAAGCTTCTATCACACTTGGCTAGTGATATAACTTCATTACTACCAACAGTTGTATCAAGTAAATCTATTTTAGAAATATACTCATCAGGTATAAGCTCTTTTATTAGCCAACGAGCTTCAGCATCTTCTGAGATAATTTTCACCTTAGGTTTAGAAACCATAGAGATAGATTCAGTTAATAGGTCACGTATTTTATCAATATCTGGTGAGCCATAGTGTTTTGGGGATATTTCATGATTAGCCCGTGAAAAATAATGAACTAGAATAGTTGATTCCGTTGCATTACTATGATAACTTTCATCACGTTTTTTAATAGCGTGTTCTAGTAATGTAATGCTGTGTGTGGTAAATACAATTTGTAACGATAGTTTCTTAGAAATATCATATAAATATTTGAAAAGTTTAACTTGTGCAGAAGGGTGTAGAGCAGCGTCAAGTTCATCAATTAGTAGTAAACCACCTTGGTAATCATCACCTTGTTTTTCCTTTAGTTTTGCAAATGATTCTACTGCTAACAAAATTTGAGCTAAATTATCTTGACCTGCAGAGTTAGAGATGTAATTATAGGTCGAGGTATTAACTCCAAAAGAAACCTTTTTTTGAATATCTGTTAGATGAACTTCGTTGGTATATTCAATCGTTTCATGTAGAGATAAAATGTTAGAGTATGTATTTAATAAGTCCTCAGATATTTTAAATGGCTTATTTTTATTGGTAGAAAGAATAGCCTCACCTAAAGGGTAAAGGCGGGTTAAGCCTAAATATAAGACAGGCCATTTATTCTTAGCGCTGCTTTTTGAGCCATCTACCTCAGAGTTAGGGATTAAACGACCTCGATTGGTATCTTTATCTTTATTTTTTTGCCAAGATATACGATAGTAGAGTTCCTTACCAGTATCAAAGGTAACAGTTGCAACCTTTGGCTCTTTTTTGTCAAACTCTTGTGACATTTTAAAAATTTCACTAAACTCACAACGGAATCGAGGTTTTAGAATGGGTGCTCCTTCTTTTTTCTTTAACTCACTGGAATTTCCTAATAACCCAAGTATAGTAGATTTACCAACGGCATTAGTACCAGTAATAACTGTGATTCTAGATCCTAAGGTTAGAGAAACATCTTTAAATAATCGAAATGAATGAATATCTAATTTAGTAATTTTCATAGAATAACTCCATAATATATATAAAACAAGCAAAAGGATGGAATGCTTATAATGACTTTAAAAATAAAATATACTCTACCAACTTAGAAAGTTGTTCCTCAGAGAAGTCCTGGATGAGATCTAGGACTTCTTTTTATCATTCCAATATCATCAAGAAGATTTAGAAAGTTTGAGGAAGTTAATATAGTCAAATAGCTTATCATATTGTTCATCAGTAAATGAAGCGGTCTCAGCAAGTAGAATTTGTTGTTGAGGGGAGTATGTGATAGGCTTCGGTTCTATATGATTAGGCTCACCTATATAATCAGGAGATTGAGAAGCGGTAGAATAATTATTTTGTGGACGTACGGATTCCATAGGAACATCATAGCCCATGAGCCATGCTTCATTTACATTAAGTGCTTTTGCAAGAAGATATATATTATCTTGTTTTGCTTTCCAACGACCTGATAGATACGAACTGATAGCGCCCCTAGATATACCTGATAGTTGAGCGAGTTCTATAGCCTTAATATTTTTTAGTTTTAAACTTTCCTTTAGACGTTCACTGAAAGTTGCAACAATCTTAGACATGTGTAATACCTCTTAATAATATAAATCACAAATTATATTTATAATTATAAACATCATGTTTAGATAACGCAACTATTTTTTGATATTTCAGAACATAATGTTTAGAAATCCAAAAAAACTATTGACACATAAAAAAATAAAAGGTAGAATATGTTTAGAAAATAAAACAAATTTTATTAATTAAGATTAAGGAGGAAATTATGGGAAGATACAACTATTCTAAGCTATTAGGAAGACTGACAGAACTAGGAATTGATAGAGAGAAGTTTGCTGATATTATAGGCATCAAAAGAACATCTTTATATAAAAGACTAAATTCTGAGTTACAATTCAAACAAGAAGAAATTAATAAAGCTATGTTAGCTCTAGACATTCCACAAATTGATGTTTGGGAGTATTTTTTTAATAAAAATGTTTAGATAACAAAACAAATTATAGATAGATTAAATGTTTGAAGCGGACTTTCACAAGATGGAAGATGGGTTTCAGTCCCCACACTGGGGAGTCATTATAAAGAAGAAAGAGAGTGAGTAATATGTATATTACAGTTTCCGTCCCCGCAATGGGGAAGTAATTCTAAAGAAGATGGAACACTCCAATCTAGGTCGGTACGAAGTAAGTTTCAGTCCCCGCAATGGGGAGATTGTTCTAAAGTAAGTCGTGCTGCTTTTAATATTGTACATATGATGTTTCAGTCCCCGTAATGGGGTTATAGCTGGAGAATATATTTAGTTTGATTATAGGTTTCCGTCCCCGCAATGGGGCTATAGTAGGAAAATATATTTAGTTTGATTATAGGCACTGAAATGCCTATAAGTCAATGAATACTTTCAGCAAAAAAGATGTACGTTGTAAAAGGATTGTAATTAAGATAGAGAAAATGAAAAACAGCCAAGAGCATTAAATACTCTTAGCTGCTTAACGGATGTAGTTTTGGGTTTTATACATTTACAGAATCACACTTCCCTCAAACAAGTCAAAACTATATTGCCAATAGGGGTTTGCCTACCTCTTGCATTGCGGTCACCGCATGAAATAGACGATATATACTAGACGCTGCGATCTATTAGAGCTGTGACAAACAAACGGTTGAAAAGACCGTTGCTATGGGAGTTAATCTTCCTTAGGCCGCTAGGACGACCGCTTTTAAGCCAAAGCGAGCTCGGATATTAAAAGGCACAGGCAATCATCAAAAATTGGCTCATAAGAACCACTTCCTTTCAGTTAAAAAAGGTTTTGTGATTACTTTGATTATAGAAGATATGGTTTTGAAAGTCAATGAATATATTCAGCTTAAAGAGGTAGGGAGACCATGAAAATTTATGAAAATATTAAGAAGAAATGTAAGGAAAAAGGCGTTAGTATTGCCAAGCTGGAACGAGCTGTAAAACTTTCCGTAGGGAGCATATCCCACTGGAGAGTATCGGACCCCAAATTGAATAATGTAAAGGCAGTAGCTGATTACCTTCAATGTACTATAGATGAGTTGCTGTAGAGAGGTGGAGACTATATGGCAAGAAAAATAATAAGATACCAGACAGATGGAAACTGGATAGGAAGTATTAGATTTAATAGTCAAACAGAAGAAAAAGAATTTGAATCAACTAGCTTATGTCCAAAAAATATATTGCATAAGGAGAAACTAAAAAAGAACACTCCTCTTCGATATGAATTGGAGTGTTCAGAAATAGTAAAAGGTCCTATAAAAATCACATTAGAGATTTTCTAAGTTTTGTCTAAGTAAAGCAGTTATTTAGGATGAAAGGAGTCTAGCATGGATGATTTAATGACCAGGTTAAAAGCCTTAGACAATGTAATGGATCGTGTAGAGTTATTGCCAGATATTGCACCACTCGATGTGGCAGCGGTTGCCTTAGGGTATACGAAAGCAAGATTGATGGCTGGTGGTAAATCAGGGGATTTACCGTATGTAGAGGTGATCCACAATCGGGAAACGAACACACATACATACTCAGTCATCAAACCACGGTTATTAGCATATTTACGTGGAGATGATATTGGACGTGAGCGTACGATTGTCCTAGTTACACCAGATGGAATTATGCCATCGCAATCGTATCTAAAACAATTACTTGGCAATGATTAAAAAAAGAAAAAAGGCTATATGTACTATATGCGATGAAAGGGATAAACAAACTAGAGCCTATGTGCATTGTAGCCAGGTGGATAACATTATATGTATGGAGCATTGTGAAAGATGTCGTTATCTAAAAACATCCATGGGGCAATGGAGGTGCACCTATGAAAAATATTGAGACATACACTGAACAAGACGAAGATACAAAGACATTCGTAAAAGCCGAAAGAGTATTAATCACCAAGTTAACTTACCTAGAAAATAATAATCCCTTCTTCCCTAATCGTACAGTTGTCGAATATTGGGAAGAAGGGAGAATGGTATACAAGGTTGATCAGTTAGATGAATTACGAGATATCATTTCTTTGGCAGAGTGTATGGAAAGCTCAGTTAGTAAAGAATAAGTGAGAGCATCTATAAAAGCCTTTAAATCTGAAATATCCTTGTCAGGCCATTTTATAGAGGTATGAACATGATCATTACCTAGCCAAGTAGAAGCAGTAGCGAGAGCTCTAAGATTTTCATTTGGTATTAATTTAATGTTTTGAGATAAAGTGGAATTTTTAATTTTTACGACATCATTTGGAAAGATAATAGCTAAGTAATCCTGTAACAGGTACTCTAATGCTTTACGTAACCCCATGCCAACTAGGTGATGGAGTCCATGATGCTCAGCAATTAAAGATTGCTTATACACTTTTAAAAATGTGTCGGATATATTTAACAAACGGCTTTCATTAGGAATAGATATTTTAAAAGGCGGTGTATAAGGTCTAGCTCCAAATTTTGGAAAATCAATACCATGGACATATGCATCGTGTTGTGTGTACTCAGTAATGAAGTATTTAGAACAGTTTGGGCATTGATGTACAACGATAAACGAATAGATATCTTTAATATACTCTACATCAGAAATAAATAAATTTTGAGGTTGAATCCCATAGTTACAGCAAGGGCAAATCTTGGGATCAGGTGCTATTACCTTTTTAGGGATAGAGTTAGGGAAAATAACAGTAATTTTAGACATATAATCACACTCCTTTTAATTTAGTATATCACAGAAAGGAAAAGAAAAATGGAAACTATAAAGGCAGTAATGAAATGGATAGGCAACCAGTACCTTTGGTTAGTCGATATAAGAGATAACACCTTATTAAAAATTGCATTGTTAATAGCAGGTAGTTGTCCTGTAATCTGTTGGGTGGTTGATCCTCGTAATGAACAGTATATCTATATGTCCTTATTAATGTGGATTGTAATAGGTGTAGCACTTACATACATGCGCATAGCAGAACACTACGAGGAACGAGAAGCTGTGCTATTGCAAGGGATTAAGGTTGTTTATATTGTGGCGGAAGAGATTCACATTGAAAAGCGATATCCTGTTAAAAATCAATATTATGAAGCTATTACAAAAGAGGTGGCAGAACATGAAGAAAATGAAATGCATTAAGTGCGGTTTGGATATCACCTACAAAGGTGGGTTATATATTCGTGAGGATGGAAAAGTTATTAAAGTATGTAAGGAATGTCATCAAAAACATCTCAAGGAGCGAGCACATGCAAGATTTAATGCAAGAATTACACCAATTACGAAGTGAACTGAATACAGCGTTAGCTTTATTGAAAGAACGGGGTATCAAGTTAGCAGAAACGGAACGTGCCTATAAGTTGGCCAAGGCGAGAAAAATCGAAGAAGAGCGAGATAAAAAGACAGCCGTTTCATTGATTCGAGAATTAGTCGTTGGGGATGTGTCTGTTAGTCAGTTACGAATGGAACGTGATAAGGCAAGAGTATTATATCGTTCTGTAGATGAGGCGATTAACATTAAGAAGTTGGAGTTACGAATTGTCGAAGGACAGATTGGACGTGAATGGAATGCTTAAGAGAACCCCATTACAAAGAAAAACACCATTGCGAGCAAAAACTAGTTTATCCAGGGGAACATCACAATTAAAACGTACCCCTTTAAAAAGTAGGAGTAAAAAGAGAAACCAATATGAATATGAGTTAAATAAGATGAGAGACCTGGTAAAGGCGAGAGATCACCACAGCTGCATAATTTGTGGTGCTCCTGCGCAAGAGATTCATCATATAGAACCTCGTTCAAATGGTGGAACAAATGACTTAGATAATTTATGTTGTGTATGTTGGTATTGCCATCATGCAGTAGTGCATGGTCCAGAGTCCAAAGCCATCAAGAAAGTATTAAAGAAAAAGGTAGCAGAACGAAGTGCATAAAAAAAGACCACTTAGCGGGAACTAAGTGGTCTCATATATCCATATGTAGATACAACCTTATTTATAGTATACCACATATGGTAGAAGAAATACAGAGAAATAGTAGATTTTCAAAGAAAAATGATATAGATATTAGGACTAAAATAAAAGGCTGAAAGGCCTTGTATTGACTAGATATGTATATTATTTTTTCGACCATATGAGGTACTAATGAGATATCGAAAAAAAGTATACGGAAAAACAATGTGTGAAGTTACAGATTACCATACAGGAAGAACGTATAAAAAACAAAGTGTACGACAAAAGAAAGAAAAGATTACACCACTGCAAATGGCATTGCAGAATCAAAAGAATGCAGAAGCACAGTTGCGTATGTTAATAGATATCAATTTTCATGAAGAAGATTTTTATATTACTCTCACCTATGAAATAAAACCCACTTTGAAACAAGCAAAAAAAGATATTACATTGTTCATCAAAAAGCTGCGTAGAAGGTATGCAAAGCTAGGACAACCGTTGAAGTATATCTACACTTGCGAAGGAGAACGTAGGATACACTTTCATATTCTGGTGAATCGAATACAAGATATGACGGTGAAAGAATTAAAGGGGTTATGGCCTCACGGATATTCTAAAAAAGAAGCTTATCAAGGTGAGTGGCGTGATGCGGTTCGGATTGCAAGCTATTTTGTTAAGGAAAGTGATCGTAAGTTAGAGGCTACTGGTTTTAAACGTAAATGGGTATCTAGCCAAAACTTGGAGAAACCAAAAGTAAAAAAAGAGCGATTACAAGCAAATACCTGGGCAGAAGTCATCATTCCACCGAAAGGATACTATGTAGAGACAGATAGCATTGTAGAGGGAGTAAGTTTAGCTGGATATCCCTATCGATTTTATCGTCTCATAAAGATTGAGGAACCGAAGAGTAATCAAAAGTGGTGGAAAACAAAAGAGTTGAATACACCTAGAAATAAAGTTTATATGGAACGATGTTGTACATAAAGGAGGTTAGTATGGAAAACAATCAAATCGTACTTGTAGGCTATGCAGTGAAAGATGCAGAACTACGGTACACGAAAACAGGTAAGGCAGTGTGTTTATTTTCGATAGCTACGAATAAACGTATTTCAGAGGATAAGGAAATTAGTTCCTTTCATAATGTCGTGGCATGGACCTATGCGGAAGAAGTAGGGATTATACAAAAAGGGCAGCCTGTGATTGTGGTAGGTAGTGTACAAACTAGATCCTATGAAAAAAATGGAGAGAAACGATACATCACAGAAGTAATCGCAGAACGGGTGGGAATACAATTGGTAAAGCAAAAAGATGTAGGCAGCCACTATGATGCTTTTACCAAAAAAGATGAGGAAATTCCGTTTTAGAAAGGAGTCAGCATGGGAAGACCCAAGGAGTATAAGAAAGCAAGAACATGTAAGCATGCCAATATCGTTACTAAAACTGGTGGAGTATTTACTACACGTGAATGTCCAGAACGAAATATAAATTTATATATAGAGGGAAAGGGGTACATTGTGAATGCTAATCGGTGCACAAAATGTAAAGCCTATAAAGCAAGAACCTAAGATAAATCCTAATGCAGGCACACTAAGATATTTTAATGCTAAAAACAAGCAGAACTTTACCACCGTAGCATTTATAAGTAGGGTTATGAGAGATATTATAGAGCCACTGCATTTAGAAAAAGAAAACAAAAAAATGGCGAATATGTGTGCCACCCTAGCGCATAAGTTGATGATCAATTTAGTTGATGGATTAGATGAAGATGCAAAACGAGAAATCGTAAGGGCTATAGGGCGGTACGACATAGAAATTGTTCAGAAAGGGACTATTGATGATGCGGAAATCCGAGAGCAAGAGGGATACCTAAGTACCTTAGCAGAACATGCCCTACAAGGTAGTTGCCTATCCTGCACAAAGGAAGGGAACGATATAGAGAATTGTGAACTACGGGTAGCCATGATTTATGTGGAGGTACCTGTGTTCGATGAGACGTGTCCTAGTGGGCGATGTCCTTATAAAGTAGAGTGCTAAGAGGAGGGGACGCTATGGATACAAGTTAAAGTTACCGTGGTACTTTTAAATTACTATTGTTATGGACAAGGAGATTAATCATGGAATTAGAAAATACAATGCAACCAGGTGTAGAAGAAAATAAAGTGGAAGAAACCCATACAGAAGAGACACATGCAGAAGAACATAAAGCGGAGGAAGTAGGCAATGTACAACCACCAACAGAAGAACCGCCAACAGTAGAACCACCAAAAGCAGAAGAAACCACAACGGTAGAAGCACATACTGTGGAAGCGGATACTCCGTCACAACCTGTGCTAAACACAGAAAATAAAGAAACAGCACCTACAGCTAATGGGATGTTTATGAAGGTAAAACGTGTACATAAGGATGCCATATTACCTACCTATGGAACGGAAGGAAGTGGCGCATTAGATTTCTATGCAGCAGAAGATGTCACTGTGTGGGAAGAGCGTACGTATAGAATTGGTTTAGGCGTAGCATTAGAGGTGCCAGTAGGATATGTATTGCAATTAGTACCACGTAGCTCTATGGGGGTGGATACACCATTACGTATGCCTAATTCGATGGGGGTTATTGATTCGGATTATCGTGGAGAAGTGGCAGCCATTTATGTCAATGATGAAACCAAAGGCATGATTCCTTACCAAATTAATAAAGGTGACAGAATTGCGCAAGGCTATTTAGTAGCTACACCAAAAATTAATCTTGTTGAAGTAGAAGAATTATCTGATACAGATCGAGGAGATAAAGGATTTGGTTCGACTGGAAAATAAATATAGATAACCACAGGTGTATGAAATTAGAAACAATATCCTGAAATAAACTAAGGCTATAAGGAGGTGATGCAATGCTCATTCGTAAAATAGCTGTAGTTGGTAGCACAAAAACATTTGATTATGTAAAAGAAAATGATACAGGTGGAAAGTCTGTATACTCTATGACGGCACGAGAAGATGGACGAGAGTCATTTTATAACGCTTGGAAAGCATTGGTAAGCATTGTAAATAGTCATATGAGATCAGAACGAGGAGACTATATATTTCTTGGTGTCATGTTGATTGTAAAACGTCTAGAAATCAAATATATGGAAGCGGTTGTTGGTGGAAAAATAACTCAAATACCAAGTGATGTTAGATTTAGCGGAACTGCAATTACAAAAGAATCTAGCCTTAAATACGTTACCGACTGGATAGAACTTGATGAAAAGGAGCTTACACTAGTGAACAAAATGCTCAATGAAACCAAATCATATATACAGGGCAGAAGGGCACAAGAGCAACTCTTTGAAAGCAAATAATCATTGAATAGCGAAAGGGATATGCTAGGATGATAAAACGATGTAAGCGCTGTGAAAAACTCTTTGATGGTTCTGCTAGACAAATCTATTGTACAAACTGTGCTAAGACGAATCGTGCCGTGAAGGAAAGGGCAAGTAGAGTATCGCAACAAAGGGCGTCTGCCTATAATTTACTAAGTGAGGAGCCTTGTGTAGATGTTTATCATGGGCGTATGTCAGAGGAAGAAAGACTTTGCATGCTAGAAAAACAAAAGAAATTTCGTGAAGCAAGGCTTAAGAGTGAATCACCTAGGAGAACCTATGAAGAAAAAGGCAAACTATAAAAATGAGTTGGCACCATGTCCATTTTGTCGGAACCCAGAGGTGCGCACAGTGATTGGCGTAGGCACGGGAGTACGACATAATATGGTGGTATGTGATGTTTGTGGTGCTACCGTATCCTTTGAAGATAAGCCACAGTATTTAGCTACGGCAAAGGCTTGGAATAGTAGATAACAATAAGGTGGTGATTCAATGCATATAAAACTAAAAAAGCAAGTAGAGTGGTATTTGTATCACTACCAAGATATAAAACGTGCTGTTTTACAAGCTAGGTTAGATCCAGTAAAAAAGAAAGCTGGAGGTGGATGGATACAAGACCCTACGGGACAAGAAGCGGTGTCAAATATAACGCCCCTACGAGAGGTGTATATTGTTGACGGTAAGGCAAGAATACATATTGATTATCCAGAACGAGTAGTAGAAGCGGTTGAGTCTTGTGAATGTGAATTAAATGTAGTACTAAGAGAACTATGTGAACGCAAGTATTATGGGAAACAACGGTCTATTAACTGTATGGTTGCAATGGGTTTAACAAGAGATGTATACTATGCAGCAATTAATGAATTGTTGCAAATTATGTCGTTGTACATGGTAGAACATCGAGTGTTAAAAATATCAAAAAAGTAGGCGACAAAATCGAAAAAAAGTGTGATATATTAATAGTATGTGATGGGTATAACCTACATAAGGCGCTCATTACATACTAATAGATACACAAAAAGCCAAGACTTTTAGCACATAGTCTTTAAAGAATGTGCTTTTTTCATGCCAAAGTATTTCAAAACTAGGAGGTGAGGAAGTATGTTAACTGAGCAACGGAAACGATTTGTCAAAGAATATATGGCATTAAAATGCAAAAATATGAGACAGGCAGCAATTAATGCTGGTTATAGTGAAAAATCAGCTCAGCAACAAGCCTCTAATCTTATGAAGGATAATGAAGTGTTGGCATACTTACAAGCCTGTAAGGATGATATGGATAGAGAGTTACGGGAAGCCTTTGTATTTGAAGCAAAAGAAGCGTTTCGAGTGATGTGTAAAATTCTAAAGGATCCTAAGACGAAACCACGAGAAAGAATAACAGTGGCAAAAGACTTTTTAGACAGAGCTGGGTATAAACCTGTGGATAAAACAGAACTAACAGGAAAGGATGGAGGCGCTTTACAATTAGCGATTGGATGGGAGAAACAAGGTGAAGAGGATTAATATCACGATTCCATACACACCAAGGCCCTTATGGAGAGATTTCATACATCCAGCTATAGAATCACATCGTTTTAATGTGATTGTCGCACATCGTAGGTTTGGAAAAACGGTAGCCACTATTAACCATGTGATAAAAATGGCGATACAAAATCATTTGCCGTCACCACAATATGCGTATGTAGCACCATTACGAACGCAAGCTAAGCTAATTGCTTGGTCGTATTTGAAGTTCTACACCAGTGTTATACCAGGTATACGGGTGAATGAAAGTGAATTATATGTCGAGTTACCAACCAAACATAGGAGTCGTGCAGGACCGAGAATTTACATCCGAGGGGCAGATAACCCAGATAGTTTGCGTGGGTTGTATTTAGATGGTGTAGTGCTAGATGAATACGCTCAAATGAAACCCGAAGTGTTCGATGAAATCATTCGTCCAGCCTTATCTGATAGAACAGGGTGGGCTATATTTATAGGAACACCGAAAGGGCAAAATCGGTTCTATGAACTATTTTTAAAAGCACAGAAATTACAAGAAGATTCCAATTCAGGGTGGTATACATGTATGTATACAGTTGATGATAGCCAAATCATACCGAAAGCAGAATTAGAGGCAATGATGGTCGAGATGACAGAGAATGCCATTCGACAGGAGCTATATTGTGATTTCACAGCCAGTGCAGAAAATGTATTGGTTAGTATTGATGATATTAACATGGCCATGAAGCGGACAGTAACACCACGAGATATTCAATACAGTCCGCTTGTGTTAGGGGTAGATATTGCACGTTTTGGTGACGATGCAACCACAATTGCAATACGTAAGGGATTAGTTGCCTATAAGCCACTGCGGTACAAGGGACTAGATAACATGCAAATTGCTAATATTGTGGCTGGGCTTATCCAAGAGCATAAGCCTAGGGCAGTTTTTATAGATGCTGGTCGAGGTGAAGGGGTAATAGACCGTCTACGGCAGATGGGTTACCGTCACATTATCGAAGTACCATTTGGAAGTCAAGCATCAAAATCAGAACGGTTTGTGAATAAACGTGCTGAAATGTGGTACGAAATGGCTCAATGGATAAAGCAAGGAGGAAGTTTGCCAGATGATGGCTCACTGCGAGCTGATCTAGCAACACCAACCTATAGTTTTGATACCAGGGGACGCATTGTACTAGAGAGTAAGGACAAAATTAAGGAGCGATTAGGACATTCTCCAGATAAAGGTGATGCCTTAGCTCTCACATTTGCGTATACAGTGCCACAAGAGGACATGTATGCGCAAGCAGTACCACCAATGGCCAATACAAAATATAATCCATTTGGTTAAGACTAAGGAAAGGAGTGGATAGTATGTGTGGTGGATTTGTAGGAAAATTATTAGGAGTTAAACAGCCAGAGGTGCCAGAGATTAAACCTCCAGCACCATCACCTACAGTAGAAAATAATGAGGTAGATGATGATACGATGGCGAAAGAAAATCAACGTAAAAAACGTGGGTTCTCCTCAACTCGTACAACAGATACATTATTGTCTAGTGCAGGGCGTAATAAATTAGGATAAGGTGATTCTATGAGCTTATTGGCTAGAGCTCCAACAGGAGCGAAATTTAAAGAGCTAGGCAATACAAAAGAAGTCAGTCAAAAGGTAGAGCATCTATTTGATGCACAGCAATCACATGTAAAAGTATGGCGTGAAATTAAGAAATATCAGTTACCTTTCATAGGTAAATTGAATGACAAAAATGGGAAAGCCATTGATTATGATACCAGTCATTTGTTAGATAGCTATGCATCACATTGCAATGATATTTTTGCTAGTGGAGTTATGAGTGGATTAACACCGCCAAGCAGACAATGGTTCAAACTAACATTGGCCAATAGTGGATTACAGGCAAATCATGAAATGTCAGCAGTCTTAGATCAACGACATGAGATCATGCAAGCTATTTTTGGAAAGAGTAACTTCTATATAGGATGTTACCAAGCGTATCAAGAATTAGCCTATGGGCAAGCTGCTATGGGTATATTTAGAGATACACGAACAGGGATCCGTGTAGAACAGTTTACCATTGGCACCTATGCCATGAGTGTAGGTGGTAATGGTATCGTAGATACATTTACTGTGAAGCGGGCTATGACCTTAATGCAGATTGCAGAACAGTTTAGCGTGGAATCTATGCCACCTGGAATGCAGGACTTACTTCGTAATCATACATACAGTGCAGATACATACACTGTATATTGGTTAGTAGAACCTAATCGGGACTATGTAAATGGTAAAATCGGTAAACGGCATATGAAATATCGGAGCTATTATTGGCTAGAAGGGGAAGAAACCTTTTTAGAAGTAGGTGGATTCAACACCTTTCCTGTATGTGTAGCAAGATATCAAGTAGTAGGAAATGAAACCTATGCTGTTGGTGCTGGGTGGTATGCCAATGATGATGTAAAGATGTTACAAACTCTGATGAGTGATAGATTGCGAGCGGTAGAGTTAATGGTAAAACCGCCAATGCAAGTATCCTCTTCGCTAGCGTATAATGTGAACCTGATTCCAGGGGGAATTACAACCACAGATAACCCTAATGATGTGGTAAAGCCCTTGTTTGATGTAAACATGCAATTGGGACCATTGGGTGAAATTGTCATGGAAACACGTGAGAATATTAAGCGATGTTATAATGCAGACCTATTCTTGATGTTAGAACAGCTAGATAGCGGTCAAATGACGGCACGAGAGGTCATGGAGCGAACACAGGAAAAGTTACAACAACTAGGTCCTGTAGTTGAAAGATTACAATACGAGTTTTTAAATAATGTAATTGAACGCACCTACGCTATTCTATCAGATGCGAAAATATTCCCACCAATACCAGAAGAACTAAGGGAAACGTTATCAGATAAGGAAATTAAAGTAGACTTTACGTCTCCATTAGCACAAGCGCAAAAATTGGCAGGATTAACTACTATCGAACAAGCATTTGGTTTTGCCATGAACATGATGCAAGTATATCCAGAGGTGAAAGCAAAAATTAACCCAATAGGACTTGTTAATGAATACTTTAAGTATTTAGGTGCACCTGCTGCGATGTCTTTTAGCGATGAAGAGACACAAGCTAAGATAGAGGCAGAACAGCAAGCTATGATGGCACAACAAGAACAAATGCAACAACAACAGATGTTGGAACAAGCCCCTAATCTAGCGAAAGCGACAAAGGATATGGCGGAAGCAGCGAATACTAATCAATCAGTAGTAGGAAATTGGCTAGGTATGCCAGGATTAGGTGGTGAAGAATGATAGAGTATGGTGTCAAGAAGAAAGATGAACTCATTCGAGAGATTCGACAGATGGAAATTCAGAATCGGGATCGCAAGGGGTTAGAAGCTGTATTGGGTACCGAAGAGGGGCGTTGGTTTCTCATGCGGTTACTAGATACATGCTGTATCATGCAGACTACTTTTACAGGCAATTCCCAATCATTCTTTAATGAAGGAAGACGGTCTGTAGGCATAGATATAGTAAAGAATATTGCTACATTACTTGGTGTAAAAGGTATAGAGCAAAAGCAATTAGCGGAGCTAGAATACATTCAACATCAAGAGCGTATTAATGAATTGATAACAAGAAAGGTGGGAGAGTCAAATGGATAATGAATCCACAAATACAGTGACACAAGAACCAAATACAGAGGTACAAGATACTCATGATAACACAAATAGTACAACGGATACCTCAACACATTCTGCGGACACTGCTAATACGACAGAACAAACTACAGGAGCACCTGATAGATATGACTTTACCAGTTTATTAGGTGAAGGGGAAAGTATTGATGAGCAGAATGCGGAGGCCTTTGGTGAAATTCTTCGTAACATTGGTGTATCTCAAGAAGGTGCGGAGCAAATCGCTAAGTTTGGTATGGGCTATCTACAAACTATGGGAGATGCCTTGCTGAATCATATTGATGGATTACAAGAGGCACAAGCAGAAAGTTGGAAAGAAGAAACTGTAAAGGAATTAGGTTCCAATTTTGATACCACCATTGCTAAAGCAGGAGCGGGTATTGAATACCTAGAAAAAGATATTCCCAATCTGCGAGAGGTGCTCATGGTGAATGGCATTGGGAATAATGTAGCCCTAGTAAAGGCATTTGCTACGATTGGCGATCTAGTAGCAGAAGATGCAGGCCGTTTAAGTGGATATGGCAGCGGATCTGGAGCAGAGTTTTATGACAATACTAATTTTGATGCATATAAGAATAAATAAAGGAGTGATGAATTATGCCAACATTTGGTACAGAAGCATTAACGTTAATGGATTTACATAAACGGTATAAAGGTTCAAAAGATGGAATTGATAGTATTATTGAGGTGTTAAACCAAGCTAATCCTATCATGCAAGATTTACGTTTCAAAGAGGGTAACTTACCTACTGGTAACTTAACAACACAACGCACAGCATTGCCAAACCCTCACGTACGTGCGATTAACCGTGGTGTGCCAAACACCAAATCTAGCACTAGACAAGTAACAGATACGGCCGCAATGCTTGAAGACCGTTCTAGTGTAGATGTAAAGTTGCTTATGTTATCTAATGACCCAATGCGTTTTCGACAAACAGAAGATGCAGCACACATTGAAGGCTTTGGTCAAACCGTGGCAAGTATGTTGTTCTACGGCGATACAGATATCAATGTGGGCGAGTTTAATGGGTTAGCTAAACGATATAATGTGTTATCTACAGATAAGACACACTATGGATACCAAAATGTTAATATGGGTGGTACTGTAGCTGGTAAGTGTGGCTCCGTTTGGATTGTATGTCATGGTGATGATGGTGTCATGGGGATTTATCCTAGAGGATCTAAAGCAGGATTAACTAAAAAAGATTTAGGTGAAACTGATGCGGTTGATTTTGAAGGAAATAAATTCCGAGTAGTAGAAACGTTATTTAGTTGGGATGTAGGGCTTACGGTAGCAGACCCACGCCGTGTAGCGGCTATCCGTAATATTGATGTTAGTCAATTGGCTAGTGCTACAGCATCTCAACGTCAAAAATTTATTGAATCCTTTATTTATGCGAAGGGTCGTCTTCGTAATTTAGATAGTGGACGTATTAAACCAGTGGCATATGTACCACAGGAGATTAAAACAGCATTAGAAATAGCATTAACGGATAAAAACAATATTCATGTAACACGTCAAGAGGTTATGGGTGAAATGCCAAAAATTTATGTAGCAGGTATTGAAGTAAAATCTTGTGATGTACTTCGTACAGATGAAGACCCAATCGCCAATGTATAGGTCAAGGAGGTATTACAATGATTACAGATTTTGAAAACACATTTTTCCCTGGTGAAGAAAGTTATAACTCAACTGGAACTACCATTTACTCTGATGTAGTAGATACTGTTAAAGCAGGTGATGCCTACAATCAGTTATATTTGGCAATGAATAATTTAAAGGGCACATCTGGTCAATTGACGGTGGAATTACAAACGAGTGATTCTGCAACGTCTACATTGTTGAAGAAACGTGTAGCAGGTCAACAACCACTGAATGTAACGATTACCAGTCCAACTGTATTAGGAACGTATAAATTAGATGCCAAAAAGGGATCTAAATTAACGGTCTTATTGCCATACGGATTGAAGCGGTATGTACAATTAAAGGTAACAGCTAGTGCAAGTATCAATTCCAATGTATTATTTGCTGCCTTAACACCAGATATTGATTTACGATAAGATGAACTACAGGGCTACCTTCGGGTAGTCCTTTTCATATATAGAAAGAGGTACAATATGACGGAAACAGACCTCTGTAATATGGCTCTTTCACATATAGGAGAGGGCCTAATTACGAGTTTAGATGATGACAATGAAACAGCACGTATCTGCAATCAATACTATCATCATGCTAGAAGATTAGTTTTGTCTCAATATGTGTGGGGATTTGCAAGACGTGTGGAGCCATTAGCAAACATACAGGTAGAAACTTATACAGGTGGATATAGACACACATATTTATATCCAGAGCACGCTTTACGAATTTATCGAATTATACAAGATACTGAAATACGGAATGGACTGTATACGAGTTACAGTGTAAAAGATATACCTAATTACGAAGTGTTTAACCTAGATAGCAGTACAAAGGCGATTGGAACTAATATGACAAAAGCCTATGTAGATTATATATTTGATGTAAATGATCCCGATATATTTCCACCTATCTTTGTTGAAGCACTTACACGATTCTTGGCAGCAAGTTTAGCACAATCTCTTGTTGGTAATATGGAAATGTATAGATCGCAGTTCCAAATTTATCAAGGGGCCTTACTAGAAGCTAAGAACATAGTTGCATCTGAACGTCAATTTGATTTAGAACTGCCAGTAGGATATATCGAGTCAAGGAGAGCAACATGAGTACAGGCAATATGTATGTAGTACAGCACTCTTTTACAACAGGAGAAATATCACCTGAGATAGAAAACCGAAGTGATTTAGATAAATATAGAAGTGCTGTACTGATGGCAAAAAACTGCATCATACGTCCTTACGGTAGTATTTGCAAACGGAATGGAACAAGATTTATAGGAGAAGCAAAGTATCCAAATCGAAAAGTAAGGCTTGTACGCTTTGTATATCCTGAGCCTATCTTTTTAGAAGTGGGACACTTGTACATTCGTATATGGAAAAACGATAGATATACAGGTATAGAGTTAATAACACCTTATGAAGAATCGATATTGAATGAGTTAGATTTTAATCAGTCAGCAGATACATTCTTTATTTGTAGTGGGTTGCATCCTATCCATATCTTGCAAAGAATTGGTAATCAATGGGAGTTTAAGATATTTGATTTGGTAGCACCACCATTTGAGGATATCAATACGGATAGAACTCATAAACTAAAATATATACGTTCTAGTAATAAGGTCATATCTACTAAGGGGATGTTTAAAGAAGGCATGGTGGGACAAGTTATCAAGCTTAAACATCGCATGCCAGCCGAAATTAAAAAAATGACAGGGAGAGCAGAGTATATTAGTGATCGATATGATGAGGAAGCGGGATATGAAGAGACTGGATATGAATCTATGGATATAGGGGCCTATGCAGATGACACAGATAAAGAGTGGAAAATAGTAACCCATGGAACCTGGAGAGGAACTATTACAATACAAAAAAAGGATAGTACGGAGACTACAGAGTGGGAAAACTATCGTCAATATAGCTCGGATAGAGATTATAATGTTACTGAAACAGGGAGTTTTAATAGAGGTACTCAATTACGTATACAAAGTGAAGTTGATGGTGGTGATGTGGTCATTGATTTTACAATAAAGCCATATGATCAATATGGTATGGTAGTTATTAGTCGATTCATTTCACCTACAGAAGTTGAGGCAAAAGTATTAAAACCTATAGGAAAAGAAACAGAAACATCAGAATGGCAGCTTTCATCATGGGGGAAATCAGTAGGCTATCCTAGAATGAGCACATTTTTCCAAGATAGGCTAGTATTAGGCGGCTCGAAATCAAATCCCTATAAGTTGTGGTTTAGTCGTACAGGTGATTATCCTAATTTTGAAGTGGAAAAAGCAGATGGAAATGTAACAGATGATAGTGCTATTACATTAGGACTTATAAGTCGTGCTGCATTTAATATTGTACATATGATATCAGCACAAGACTTAATTGTACTAACAGATGGTAACGAATGGATTATCAGTGGTTCAGAAGCCATTAAACCATCAAAGGTAGTACCACGTTCACAGACTCAACATGGAGCATCAAACTGTGACCCACAATATATAGGGAATCGTCTAATTTATGTGCAAAAAAGGTCTTCATCGGTACGTGATATGGGATATACTTATGAATCGGATAACTATAATGGGATTGATTTAACATTATTGGCCAAACATTTAGTAAATCAACATAGTTTGTTAGATAGTACGTTTGCCCAACAACCAGATAGCATTTTGTATTATGTACGTGACGATGGTAAGCTAATTGCTTTAACGATCATTAAAGAGCAAGATGTCACTGGCTGGGCTCACCATGAAACAAAAGGTGGAGTATTTGAAACGATTTGTTCTGTAGCAAATGGTAATGAAGATAGTGTATATACAGTAGTGAAGCGGACTGTATCGGGGCAAGAAAAACGATACATTGAACGATTAGATAGTCCAGTAGATAGTAAAGACGTATCTAGTTATACTACGTTAGATTGCTCAGTTACCATCACAAATAATACTCAAACTAGTATACGTGTAGAACATCTCAAAGGAATGGATGTAGTTCTATTACTTAACCATTCTGATGTACACCAGGTGCAAATAGGTCAAGATGGAACAGTAACACTGCCTTACGTAGCCAAAGATATTGTTATCGGTATTCCGATCGAATGTAAAATTGTATTACCACAGGTGTATATGGACATGAAAGACGGAACACTCCAATCTCGGACAGTACGAAATAATAGTATGATATTACGACTTCGAAATAGCCGAGGTGGGAAAGTAGGCGTTACTTTTAATAGAGGAATGGATTTAATCGGTGATGCCAGTCTTATACAAAATGGTAGCACGATGTATACGGGGGATGTAAACATTAATATTCCAACACAAGGAAAAGGCTTTGCTACAGATGCAACTGTATGTATATTACACGATGATCCATTTCCATTTAACCTATTATCTGTTGTACGAGATGTTTCTATCGGAGGAGGTACACTTGCAAGGTACAATAATAAAACGCAGTGGTAAGGCGAATGATAAGCGACTCTTAGGAGACTTGGTAGAGTTAGCGAAACGTCTACGAACAATTGATGTTATAGAATGCATGGCTATGGGAGCAGATAATGCTACTCATGGCCTTTTATTATCCACAGCATGCAGTGCGCAATGGTGGATAGAATACGAATGTATAGCTGGAGTAGAGTCGCCTATATGGGCCTATGGAATAGGAGATGAATACCACACAGGGTTAGGATACTGCATATGGTTTCTAGGGAGTCAAAGATTACAGGAAAGTAAATATTGCCAACGCTATTTCTTAGAGGAAAGTAAACGAATTATTAATGAATGGCAACAGCAAGGATCCTTATGGAATTGTATATCCAAGGATAATAAAGCATCTATACGTTGGTTACGATGGTTAGGCGCTACATTTATAGAAGGAGTCAATTTACCAGAGGGATTTCTATTGTTTACATTGCCAAAGAAAGGAAGTGAATAGTATGTGCATGCATCCTTTGGCTATGCTAGGGATACAAGCGATTAGTGGCATGATGGGGGCTAAGGCAGAAACTAAAGCACAAGTAGCTATGTACGAAAATCAAGCTAAACTAGCAGAATACAATACAAAGATGAGTGAACGAAAAGCAGAGCAAATTGCTGATAATGCAGGACGTGAACAAAAGAAACTAACGGAGAAAATGCGATTAGCATTAGGTCAAAATAGAAATGAAGCGGGTGCATCTAGTCTCATGTCTACGGGATCTGTAAAGGATGTGATGGATAGTAGCCATGATTCGTATGTAGCAGATAGTTTACAACTTTTGCAGAACCAAAGAAACGATGTGGACTCACAAGCATTGCAAACATGGAATTATAAAAATCAGGCAGCTAATGCTTATGCTGGCATACAAAGTGCTAAGCAAGCCGGAAGAATGAAAATGCTAGGCACCTTATTAAGTACTGCTGCCTCAGTACAATCGTATTTAAGCGATTATGGAAAGATAGAGAGCCCAACAAGCACTTCCTATGTGAGTCCTACAAGAACATTTAGCCCAGGGGCAAGTGGCAATGCAAATCCTTATGGTTTTACATCTGCTGATAGTATGTTTAGTAACTTTACTACACCGAAAGGAATTATAAGTAATAAGGCGGTAGGTATGGGAGCAGTTAAGCCTAACTACTTAGAACATATCTCAAGCGTTAAGAATTGGTGGAGATAACTATGAGATTAGAATCATATAATGAGCAAGTTAAACCGAATACAGGTCCTAGTGGTGGACTGCAAGGAAGCGGAAGTATAGAAGCTTATGGTGGACAAATCGCTAGTGGTCTACAAGCCTTTCAAAAAGGGGTGAACGACCTTTATAATGTGCAGTTAAAAAAGATAGATACTGAAATGAAACTGCAACAAATGAATGCGGAAACCGATTATAACAACCGCATTGCTGACCTTATGTACAACGACAAAACAGGACTTGCCTATACGACATTACAAGATGCATCTAATTCCGCAGAGAGATTTCGCCAAGAAGAAGCAAAAATACGTGAGGACATATCTTCAAAGTTACAGTTTAAACGTTCACAGCAAGGCTTTTTACAACATGCAGACCAATCGTGGTTACAGAATAATACAAAAATGGAGAGTCATGAGCGTGAACAAGGTGATAAGTATAGAGATGTATCTGTAGCAAACTTTATTACTAGTTCAGCAAAAGTGGCACAGTTAGGATATACCAAGATGGATATTGTTAAAAGCCAATTAGATAACGTTTATAAAAAGATTGATGAGATATATGGTTATGAAGGTGAAGAAGCTGTTCGTGCTAGAAAAGATAAAGCTACGGAAGAGCTGTTACAAGGCGTATTACATGTAGCGGGCACTGAAAAGAATAATCAAGCAATCGATGGAATTATTGATGTAGCAAAAGATGTGGGAATGATGCCAGAAAAGTATAAAAAGTTTGAAGAAGCAGCGAAAGAGTTTAAGGTGAATGCTGTATTAGAAGATGAAGTTAAGTTAAGGGACGTTCTTGCAAAAAATGGTAATGATGCTAAAAAAGCAGCTTTGTATATGCTTGAAAAAGAAAACCCATTGAGAACAGGTAATATGAGTTTAGATTCATTTTTAAATGCGGTACAAGGTCAAGAAAGTGGAGGAGATCCCACAGCAGTTAATAAGAGTTCTGGTGCATATGGCTTATTTCAAATTATGCCAGAGAATTGGCCAGAATGGTCAAAACAGGCAGGAGTTGGAGATAAAGCAATTACAGACCAAGATGCTTATATGAAAGTGGTACGTCATGTATTAGGTGGATATTTTAATAAATATGGTGCTGAAGGCGCGTTGGTGGCATGGTTCGCAGGAGAACAGAATGCCATACGATGGGTGAATGGAGAACCAGATGCCATCGATGGCAATGGAAATCACTACTCTTGGGATAAAGAGGATAATGGTGGAGGCACATCAATTCGAAATTATGTAAAATCTACACTATCTAGAATTACAAATAGTCACACCATGACAGATGGTGAAAAAGCGGATTTTCTAGCAAAAGCAGAGCAAAGGTTTACACAAATACAAGCTAAAATAAAACGAGAACATGAAGAAGCGGTACGTAAAAAGGTTAAAGAGTTAAGATTAATGGCGCATGAAATGGAAAAAAATGGTAACTCACCAGGTGAGATAGCGAATGCGCTTGAGTCACAAACTAATGATTCACCTGATGTTAAAGTTGCATTGATAAGTACTATAGAAGGCTATAGTAACGAACAAAAAAGAAGAGATGCAGCTGCATTAAGTGCTGGACCAGCTAATGAAGCTATGATAATGGAGGCAATAGATAGAGGTGAAAGTTCTGAATACGTGATGAATTTAATGAAAAACTCAGGGCTATCTTTTAGCAATACTTTTTATAATAAAGTGTATTCTTCATTAGAAGATCGTTCGAAAGGGACAGGAAGATTTAGTGCAGCCGTAGGACAATATAAGTCCGTAGTTCAAGATAGGCTAGGATATTCAAAAAAAGATATGAATGCTTTATGGATAGGGGCTTCTGAAGAAGGAGCTGCATATAGAACACAATATTATTCTGAACACGGAGATTATCCATCAGACTCGGAAATGATCAGCTTTTTAGTAGAGGCTGTACGAAAAAAAGAATATACATATGTAAGAAACTGGGCGCCAGATGTTCATGTCAATATTAGTAGAACTCAAGTAAGAGCCTATAATGGTGATGATCATGAATTAGGTAAAGGTGATGATGGTGGATATTATGTAAACATATTAAAAGATGGAGAAATTATTAGATCTATTGATGTTGATACATGGAAACGAGAACATGGTGACAGTGGAGAGTCGAGTAGCTACGAGGGAGACGAATAATGGCAAACAACCAACGTATAACATCTGAAGATGTCAGAAAAGGTGGTTTCAAAACATATGATAACCCCAAATATGTAAAAGATTTTGGACACGTAGATGATGAAAAAGAAAGAAATATGTCTTTCGGGGATCGTCTAGATAGTTTGTTTGAAAACTCTAATAGCACCTTATCTAAGGCATATAGAAAGATAGCCTATAATGATGCGGACTGGTCACAAGATGCCATAGAGATAGGTAAAACATTGGACATCTCACCGAATGTGCTTATTAATGGTGGACATGATGTCATTGAAAGAGCTCGGGAGATGAGTATTAGAAAAAACACATTACAAGATATGGAAGCGTTTAAAACTGAGTATCCAGAATTTTCTAATATTCAATACAGCAGTGAAGCAGAAGCCATAGAGCTATTAAAGAATACAGAAAATGTTCGTCAAACACGAGGCATATGGGATTCTATCCAACAAGGCATATGGAGTGGTAATGACCAATTATTACTAGCCAAACAAGGTAGAGATTTGGCTTACGAGACAGATCCTAATAAGATTGTAGAAATTAATCATGAGATCGAGCGTTTGCAAAACAACCTTAGTCAATATAGAACAGAAGGAAGTAATTGGATAGAATCCATTACAGGTGCTACAGCGCAACAAGGTGTAATTATGGGGCGACAAATTGCGTCTGCTGCCATGATAGAGGGGACAGCAGGTGCTATATTAGGAGCTAAAGCAGGTGTTATGGCTGGTGGAGCGGGAGCTATTCCAGGGGCTATTAGTGGATTTGGTACTGGGGTTACTTTGGGACTGGGTAGTGAAATTCAAAAAATGTCATTTGGTCAGAAATATTTAGATTTAATCGATAAAAAAGATGCTAATGGT
Source organism: Veillonella sp. CHU594 (assembly GCF_003992265.1). NCBI lineage: Bacteria > Bacillati > Bacillota > Negativicutes > Veillonellales > Veillonellaceae > Veillonella > Veillonella sp. CHU594. The sequence goes on along the minus strand of NZ_RQVB01000003.1, from coordinate 217,335 downwards.
AATCGAATTTATAGTAATGAGGAAGCTAAGATTCGTGCATCGGCATTTTCTCTTCCTGATGCAGCGATTGAAATGGTAGGACTAGGATTGGCTGTAAAAGCAATCAAAGCAGTTAAGCCTGGTGTATCTGTATTGACTAAGATGATAGAAAACCAAAGTAAAACTGCCATTATGAAAGAGGGAGCTATCTCTACAGCTAAAGAATCTTTCAAAGCTGGATTAAAATCTAGTGGTAGTGAGTTACTAGAAGAAGGCTTACAGGATATCAATGATAAGGTACAGACTAATCTGTGGGGCAAACAAGGAGATGTGCATTATAGTTTAGCAGATATCGGTATAGGGTCTATTAATGCCATGATAGATGCAATGCCAGCCGTTGTTGGTCTTGGTGTACTAGGTGGGCTAGGAGGTACAGCACACACTATACATCAGTTTAGAGCCTTTCATAGGTTGAGTCCTGAGCAACAAGATATGGTCGTACAGTCTGATATCAATCAGAGAGGTAATCAAGTAGTTAGTGCGCTAATTAAAGAAAGTCAAGTAAACCCATTGGCACAAAAGAACCCTGAGTTATTTGCTAAAACTATTCAAGCCACAGCAGATAAGCAAGGTATTGGTACGGTATATATTAATGCTCATGAATTAGTAGACACCCAACAGGGGCAAGAAGCGATTCAAAGTTTAATTAATTCTGGCATTGTGACACGTGAGGAAGCTACAAAAGCTATTGAACATGAAGCAGCTTTACCCGTGCCTATTAGTCAATTTGCACAGCTTAATACAGAAATAACAGAGGATACTGTTAAAGCGTTGGAAAAGGCTACTTTTTATACCGAAGGTGGCATGTCTGTAGCAAGTATAGAGCAAGCGGTCAAAGGGGCAAAAGCCTATCAAGAACATTTTGCAGGAGAGCATGCTAAAAAGATGGAAGCCGTAAAGGAAGATATCATGAAGGAGTTCTCAAATCATAGTGATAGAGAAAAAACCCTAGCTGAAATGGTTGTATCAAGTGATCCGTACCATATCAAACAGGTTTTTAATGATATGTATAACCAAATGGAAGAAACCTATCGAGAGACCTATCACGATGAGCATAAGGCATTGGAGTATGATAAAGAAGGTCCTAAACCTCCGTGGTATGATGACCATGTAGCTATGCACCATCGAGCACCTAGCTATAAGGACCGTAGACGGATTGCCTTTGAGCATGGTAAGAAACAACTATCCCAAGAGTATGCTGATGTTATGAGTGATAGTGCTATGAAAACGGCTATGAGTCGATATAACGAAATGGAAGAGGCACTACAAGATTTAGAGGCTATGGATAGTATCAAAGATACTTTGTTCCAAATTGCAGATAGTGATGTCCATGTTCGCTCTAACTTATCTGACGAAGGATACCAAATCTATAAAGACTTAGTAGGAGAATTAAAAAAAGGCAACCCTGCTGTTGCTAGTCAAGCAAAAGAGGGTGCCTTAGTGATGGCAATGCATGCAGATGTCATGGCCAATATTATGAAGAAAGCTGGATACGGTCACTTTACAGCCAAAGATTACATGGAACGTGTTCAAATAGAAGCTAATGCTAAAGAAGTAGCAGGAAGTGGATACGCACAACCTATGAATAAGGATGTGGATGTAGACACTCCAATTAGAATTATCGACGTTACTCCACTCTTTAATAAGAATAATTTGAACCTCGATAAAAAGAGTATCATAGAGCAACTAAAGAATACGTTTAAAGAGGGAAAATTAAGTGCAGATAATAAAGCTGTATTAGGGATCCCTAATAGTCTCAAACGTCGCCATTTATTGTGGAATCAAATTAAAGGAAATCAAATGAAAAAAGCATTTGATATAAGTTTACTTACACTTGATGAACTCGTAAAAAGCAGTATTCTAATAGAATCTGTTAAGAATCAAAAAAAGGATAAAAACACAGAAAAAGGAAAGGTAGAAAACTATCATTATTTTTATGTACCTATGAGAGTTGGTAATTATGTATATACCATGAAAATTGTTGGGGAAGAACAACAAAATGAAATTACACTTAATCCTACTAAGATAGACTTATATTCGATTATACCAACAAAAAAAGAGAGCACCCCTCACTTGCACGATGGCAAGATAAATGGAGCGAGCTCTCTTTTTAATACATTAACTATACGAGATATGCTGAAAGATGTCAAGGATTATGAGGATAATAACTATATTGATGAGGACGGTAATCCTAACTACTATGCACAAAAGACAGATGATACTATGGGTGCTCTTAAGGATAGCCGACCTGAATGGGAAGTAAAACTAGAGCAGGATAGTATTGCCTGGAATTCCGTAATGGATCGCTATAAGGATGGGAATATACCAAACAGAGACGTTAGGCTCATGAGTACACCGATTGTGTTACAAATGTTAGGCTTTTCAGCGCATGATATAGAAATAACACCTTCTGTATTAGCGAAGGTGTTAAAAGGGAAGCATGCAGATTCTATTGATACGGAAGTGTTAAAAGATTTACCTAGAGCCATTGCTAATCCTGTGGCAATTTTTAGAAACTATGATGGAGAAAAACGAGAATACATTGATAATCAAGTTGTTATTGTAGTTGCATTAGAAGATAAAAAAGGGAATAGTATTCAAATTCCATTAATCTTTGACACCTATAAAAATAAGAATAAAGTTCATAGAATCAAATCTATTTTTGGTAGAGAATCTATTGATTGGTATATAACAAATTTAAGAAAGAATGCTCTATTATATTATGATAAAAAAAGACCAACTTATCGGGCAACGGGGCAATATGGGGCCCCAACCAGGACAAGTTGGTCTATTTATGACTCAAGTGTACAACAGGATACAGAAAATAGCAAGGGAAATTTTGAAGATTATGAACAAAAAAAGACCAATCTATCGGACAACGGGGCAAGATACGCCCCAATCTCGTTAGATTGGTCTAATATAGTCCTTATTATAGAACAACATTTACAAAAAAGCAATGAAAAAGTGTTGACTAGTGAAGATTTAGATAAGGCACGTGCAGCGCAACAAGATAGATATTATCAAGCTGAGGAAAGTTCGAAATACAGAGGATTAACCACAGTGTATCCAGAAGAACTTGGTAGTAAAAGGCTCATACAATTATTCGATGCCGCTAATTTTTCTACCTTTATTCATGAAAGTGGTCATCTCTTTTTAGAAGACTTGCGTATGCTTGCTACAATGGATGGTGCTCCTAAACAAGTGGTAGAAGATTGGAATACCATTAAAGAGTGGAGTGGCTGGTCAGATACAGAAGGCGCTAATAATACGGCTGCACATGAGAAGTTTGCTACAGGATTTGAGGCCTATGTTCGTGAAGGAAAAGCACCAACCAAAGTATTGGAACGTATATTCCGTCGTTTTAAAGAATGGCTCAGTGCTTTATATAAAAGTGTAACACTTCTAGGAGGATTACCACCTAAAGAGGTGCAAGATGTCATGGCACGTATGCTTGCAACGGAAGAGGATATCAATTCCTATATCACACAGCAGGGATTAGATAGCTTTGAAAGAACGGGGCTATATCAATCTTTCACAGAAGAAAAGCAAGTAGAATGGCAAGAAAAACTCGATCGCATTCGAGAAAAAGCAAAAGAAAAAGTGCTTACTACGTATATGAAAGAATTGTCCGATACAAAACTAGAAGAGTTTGAAGCATCTATTCCAGAACTAGAAGAAATGTTGCAGCGACAATTAGTAGAACAATATCCAGTGTATCAAGCAAGAGTACGTTTTGATGCATTTGGTGTAGCTGGATTAGAAGGGACACCTTACCATAGCAAGCAGGATCTTATAGACGGGGAAGTTAACGATGGTATAGGATCTATGAAGGAAGTGGTGGCCAAGGAGATACAATCTAAGCGTGATGAAGTAGAGAGATTTACACATGATTATGAAGCGGTTAAAAGGATGGCAGAAGAGTATTTGCTTACCACAGAGGGAATGCAACGAATTACTACCTATGAAGCGGAAGCTATTCGGAAAGATACAAATAAAGCAGTAGCAAAACATTTTGAGCTTATTAGCGCTTTAGGAGATATCGATGTGAATGATCCATCATCTATTGAACGTGTAGCATCTGCTATAGAGGATGATAAAGTACAAAAGAAAGTTCGGAAATTACAAGAAAAAGATTCAGCACAGCAGAGTGAAGAAATAAAAAAACTGCAAGAAGAATTACAAACAGGGATTAGTAATATGCGAGCTTTGCGAGGGTTATCCTTATGGAGTACAGAAGATATGATGGAGAAAGCCCATAATGCCTTGCGAACTATGACAATCCCACAGGCTACTTCATTTAAAACGTACCAAAATAAAAGTGCTAGCTCTGCAAGAAAGGCAGATATTGCTATTTCAAAAGGGCAAATGGATGAAGCCTTTCATCATAAGCAACAGCAGTTATATTATCAAGCTATGGCACGTGCAGCCTATGATAATTTACGTGAGGTGGAAACATTAGAAAGGGATTTAAAGAAAAAGTACCAAAGCATTTCACGACCGAAATCACCGAAACGGATTCACTCTTCTGCTAGATACTTTATTCAACATATGATGTATCAATTAAACTTAGTCAATCGTGATGGCATAGAACCATCTAAAGGGTTTACTATTGGAGACGTACTATTGTTGCTAGATCCTGATGCAGAGTTCCAGGATAAAGCGGAAACCAAGATGACGTTAGACCCATGGATTATGGAGCTATTAGAAAAGCCAAAATCATGGAAACAGTTAACGTTTGACCAATTACTAGATATGGGGCAATTACTAAAAGCAGTTTACACACAAGGGGCACAACAGTATGAAGGTGTAAGTATCCTAAATGAACAAGGCGAAAGTATCTCTTTTGAAGATGCAGGAGCAGAACTCATCATTGAAGGCAGTAAGCGATTACAATCAAATACTAAGGATTTACTAACCCAAGCCAATCAACAAGGATTCTTTGGACGGTTACAAGATACATTCTCAGGGTATATGTTAAGCCTAGTAAAAGTAGAAACTATACTTCGTCGGTACGATGATGATAAGGCTGGTGTATGGAATCGTTATATCTATGAACCAATTAATAGAGCCACTGTAAAAGGTAAGGAAATGTTAGAAGAGGCCACTCGTAATTTACAACAAGTGATGAAGGTGTACGAGAAAAAAGAGCTATTTCATATTAGAACAGAACGTATGTATAACATTGGCACCGTGTATAGTATGACGAAAGAGCAGGTATTAGCCTTGGCTTTAAACTGGGGGACAAAAAATAATCGGCAACGTGTTATTGAAACGGTAGGGTTAAGTGACCAGGAAGAAGCAGAAGTTCTAATAGACAAAGCTTTTAGTGAGTTCTTGGATGATAAAGATTGGGATTTTGTGGAGAAAACATGGGAACTTATCAATTCTTATTATGCGGAACGTAGCGCTGTTCAAGAGCGATTATATGGTTCACCTATGCACAAAGAAAGAGGAGTGACTTTCACTATTAATGGACGCAAGATTCGTGGACAATATTATCCTATCGTATATGATCCGACTGTAGATGGTGCTGCTAAAGATTACGAAGTAGAAGATATTATAAAATCACAAATGTCATCTAGCGCTGTATGGGGTATGGGCATGAGTGCTACCAAAGGTCGTGTACAGTTAGTGAAGGGGAAAAAGTTGCTACTATCCTTTGATGTGATTCCACGTGCTATTGATGAAGCAATTAACCATATTAGTATGCGTGAAGCAGCTACGGATGTGAATCGTTTATTAAATAATCGGGCACTCAGTGACTATATTGTTCGCACTACAGGTGTAGAAACATTACAAATGTTGAAGACCTGGGTACGAGATAACTGGCAGAGTGAGATTAGTAAATCTTCAAGATTAGATAGAGTATTACAAGATTTAAGACGAAACACCTCTATGGCTATTATGTCCTATAGGACAAGTACAGCTTTACTTAATATACTGAATGTAATTCCGATGACCAAAGAAATTGGCTTACTAAATACAGTCCGAGCCATTACAGAGTTTATGGGATACCCTTTATCTGATAGGTATGTATCAAACCGAAAATTCGTTATGGAACGAAGTATCTTTTTACGTGAGCGCATACATACACTAGATCATGATTTACATGAAGGTTTGGGTATTGGCGGTAAAGGTATGACATTCTTTCCTAATAGTGACATTGGACGAAGAATATCTGAAACCAAGCACATGACAAAAGAGGTACGAGATACGATTAGTCGGTATGGATATGTATTTATCACGGAAACAGATTTAATGCTGTCTATGCCGTTATGGAAATTTGCGTATGAACAGAAAGTAGCAGAGTTATTGCCTAAGGGACTGGATCAAGAATATATTGAAGCGGAAGCTATTTCAGCTGCGGATAGACAGGTTCGTAGAGTGTTTGGTTCAGGGGATACGAAAGACTCTGTAGAGTTACAACGAAAGAAAAATAGCCTAGTAGCTCTTTTTACACCGTTTTATACGTATGCCAATACAGTTTTAAATGCATTGGTAGAAGGTGGTTATGCAGCTGTGGACAAACAAGACTATATGAAACTCTTTAACCACATCTTATTCTGGGTAGTATTACAGAATATGTCAGAGGCTTTGTTACGGTCTACCTGGTCTGGTGATGACGATGATGTAGAAAGTCTTTTGAAAAAAATGTTATCGTCAGTGGTTACAGGATCGTTTGTAGGATTACCGATACTACGAGATGGAGTTTCCTTGGCTATGGATATGGCTATGGGAAAACCGAGTATGAGCAAAGGAAATGAAACTGTTGCACTTAGTCTAATGCCAAAATTATTAGAGTTGTATAGAAATGTGAAAAGCAGTAAAAAATCTTGGATTGATGTGATGCGGTCAACAAGCCAGGTGAGCAATCGACTCACAGGGTTTAGTGATACCTTTACCGATGGTTTTTGGACACTGGCAAAATGGTCATTTTCTAATACAGAAGCTACACTAAGGGATTTAATCACTGCCATTGCATTTGATAAGAATCTTCGAAGTCGTGAGGAAAAAAGAAAATAGTAATTAGGAGCTATCTATCGTGGGTAGCTCCTTTTATATTCAAAGGTACAGTAGAAAGGAGACACATATGGTTAATGATGAAAGAGTAAGTATCATGTACGAAGGGGATGGTCAGAATAAGACCTTTGCATACCCGTACTCGTTCACAAGGAAAGAGGACATTGTAGGTTACGTAATTAGTAATGGGAAAACAAAACGAATTTCTACAAATTTTGAGTTTAATTCTACTACTAAGCAATATACATATCCAAAGAATGGTACTCCACTGGCAAGGAATGAAAGTGTATTGCTTACTAGGGAAACTCCACGGAATAATACATTACAGTTGCCTAATGAACCAATTTATACAGCATTACAAGGGCAATTAGATAAGATTGTTCGTATGATACAGGAATTAGGTAGTCATCATAAAGGTATTCCACTACAAGTGTTATCAGAACAGTTTGATACTGTGATTCCGACACAAATAGGAAATGCCTATTTACGTATCAACCGTGAAAGAAATGCAATTGAACTTGTAGAGAATCCATTTGATGGAGTGGAACGTATTACAAGTGAAGTCACATCTACTAAAGCTAATATTGATAGAATTAAAGAGCAAATAGATGGGATTCATAGAGAATCACTGACGATGCATGGGGAAATTAAAGAAAAACTTAGTCGTTTAGAAAGAGATACTGAAACACTAAAGGAGAGAGCAAAGCAAGAAATACGATCTACAGAGCAGACAGTGTTACAAAGCTTAGAACAAGTAGAAAGTGACATTACAAAGCGACTTAAAAATAGTGATATCTTACAAGGTGTAGGAGCTGTAGAAACTAAAGCACGAGAAATAAAGGGTTATGTCGGAACTATGGAAAACTCCATAGCAGAATTACGTAATATACAATCCTCTACTATAGCTACTAAAGAAGAGATTAATCAATTAAAAGCAAGTGTTATTGAAAAGGCAAGTGCTGCAGAAGGTCATGCACACAATTTAGAACAAGCTATAGAAGAAGTAAAGGGTATATCTAATGGGATTCAAAGCATGCAACAATCGATTCTGGATAAGAATAGAGAAGCTGAATCAATGAGAGATACTGTGAATCAGCTATTACAGGAATATAAAAGTTATGCTGCCACTATTGTAAGAGATATGCAAGGATATGTGTCTAGTGCTACATCAGAGGTGCAGAAAGCCAAGGAATGGGCCAACAAAGCTGGAGCCGCCAAAACTGGTAACTGGGTAACGCAAGAAGATCTACAAAGTAAAATTAATAATTGGGTAACAAAAGAAGAATTTCAAAGTAAAATTGGAAATTGTGTAACACAAACAGATCTACAAAGCAAAACAACTAACTGGGTGACAAAAGGTGAGCTACAAACGATTCAAACGAATATAAAAAATGATATAAATCGTGAATTGATTGCACCCTTAAAAGGAACTATTAAAAACGATATTGGGCGTGAGTTAATTTCTCCATTACAAACATCTATTGAAGAAGAGAAGAGAAAGGTAAGTGATATAAATAATTCTATTGCCACTAAAATTAGTGAACATAATATAGACTCCACTGCACATAATCTTAACAAATACATGAGTATGAAGCCTATGCCTACTGGTATCAACGATTGGAATAATCTCACAGATACTGGAATGTATGAAGCAACAGCAAGCATGTGGGGGTGGAGAAATGCACCGAGCACTACACGTGTTTATTACTATGGTGTAGTCCAAGTTATTAAAAGTGATACTAACAAGATTACACAAGTATTCTACTCTTATGGTGCGAATAACAAGCCTTGTAATATTTGCTATAGAACATTCTATAACGCATGGGGTGCATGGCATTATCATGGGGATTATGACGCAACCGTTACAGATATTACGAAACATAACGAAGGTTTAAATATTACAAAAGGTGATGTGACAACCGTTTTAAAATTCTTAACAACTAATAAGGCAGATACAAATACAAGCCTTGCTCCGACATTGGCAGTGGTAAAAGAATTATTAAGTGATGTAGGTGGAAGCACAGGGCAAACATTAAATGTACAAGTAAAATATACCGGAGATGATGAAGGATATATCTTAATTGGGCAAGGGGAAAATACAGTCATCATACAATTTGGATATATAAAAATAACACATTCAACGGGAGAAGCACAATATACAGCAACATTCCCAATTGCATTTAGAAAAAAATGCTTTGGAATATTTTATAGCCACATTAATCCACGTTCCGATAAGTGGCTAGCAAGTGTTCAAACAAAAAAGCTAGATATAACATCAGTCACAATTTCTGAAGTCATTGGGACACAAAATTCACGGCGTATTGTTATATATTTGGCGATAGGTGTTTAAAGGAGGTTTATATGGAGAATAAATATATTTTTGTCTTAAATGAAAAAGGTCTCCGAGTAACTACCTACTTAGTAGGATTACATGGAGACACAGAAGAATCAGTATTAAACTTTGCTAAAATGCAATATCCGAACCATACATATCTAGTAGGTAATCAAGATATACAAAATGAATTTTATAACAGTAAATGCTACATCAACGGTAACTTTATTGATTATGTACCCGAACCAGTAGCACCTACAAAAGCAGAACGTATAGCAGAGATTAAAGCCTACTATGACAAACGTTTTGAAACGTTAGAACAAACACTAGCAAGACGTACATTGAGCGGTGCTAGTGTAGCAGATTTACAAGAGCAATATAAAAAACTCACACAAGAAATGATTACAAAGATTAAGGAGGTAAAGTAAATGGATAATTACGAAGTACACTCAGATATTCCAGTGATGCATTTTTGCGAATGGTGTTATGCTACACTCAATCAAGACGGTACTTGCCCTACTGAGGGATGCATTCACAACGATTTAATGAATATGGAAGACAAAAAAGAGGAATAATATTGTTCAAGAGAGATGGTAGGAGTGATTATGAACAGAGCTAGAGATAAACCAGATCTGATAAGTTTTATTGTTTAGGTGTATTAAAAGGTAAAATGGTATTCGATATGGGATTTTTAGAATCTCTACGAGATATTCTAGTAGAGTCGTGGATTATAAAGGTGGGACTATCCCTTATAGGTAGTGCCGCTATATGGCTAATGAATTTAAAGCACGTTCAAGTACTGGGCGTGTTTATTTTATTAGTTTTATTTGATTTGCTGACTAGATGGGGAGCGATTGCCTATCAGATGTTAGTAGAAGCGGGAGCAGACAAAGAAAGTATATCTGCTTGGGATAAGTATATAGCAATCATTCCTGCGTTTGAAAAGGGATTAATTTCATCTAAACATATGAGAAAACCCTTTGTGACAAAGGTAATGACATATGTATTTGCTACAGCCATAGGTTGGTGCTTTGATTTTATGGCAGGGAAAGAAGCCTTTGTAGTTAATTTAGTTTGGTTATATTTAGCCTCAGCAGAATTTTTGAGTGTACTAGAAAATATGCGTGATGGTGGAAATGTAATGATGGGAAAGTTTTTAGATACCATCAGAGACATGATTGAAAGTAAGTTCAAATTTAAGTTATAAGGAGACATATATGAAAATTGGAAATTATTTTGAGGATTATGAGTTTGCCTGCAAATGTCATCGACATAATGTAGTAGATGGGAAAAATGTGTTGGATCATATTATTGACAAACGTTTAGTAGATGTATTGGATAAAATCCGAGAACGTGTAGGACGACCAGTATATATCGAAAGTGGATACCGTTGTGAAGACCACAATCGTGAGGTAGGTGGAGTGCCTAACTCTCAACATGTATTAGGAACAGCTGCTGACATTACAGTGGACGATATTAGTGTTGATGAATTAGCAGATATTGCAAAAGAGTGTGGTGCAGATGGTGTTGGCAGATATTATGGACTACAATTTGTACACATTGATGTCCGAGGTTATGATGCGGAATGGGAGCAATATTAGGAGGTTGAAATGTATGGAACTATTCTTTCATGGATTAAAAAACACACGATTATGCTTGCTATTGGCTTTGGTACTATTATCTGTGCCCTGCTATACATTTGCGGAACAGGGAGTGACATTAACACAAAGCGAATACAAGATGCTCAGCAAGAACTTAGACGAGCTCAATACAATCAACAAGAAGCAAGCAAACTCAATCGAGAGGTTAGAGATGCAGTTGAACGTAGCGAAGTTATCAACGAACGAATCGAAAGTAGCATTACTAGAAGCGAAGCAGCTACTAGAAGAACAGAGGGAGCAGTTGAGAGCATCCAAGGAGAAATTAAATCTACAAGAGCAGAAATTGACAGAGCAGCAAATCTCATTGGAGAAAGCCAATCTATACTTAGAAGAGCAGAAGGAAGAAATAAAGAAGTACAAGAAAAATAGTCAAAAGCACCGATTTATTGAGGTGCTTTTATTAGGTGGACTAGCCTATAAAATGTTTCGGTAACGTATAAAAAATAATTTATAATGTTATCAATAAAAACTGTTTTTGGGAACGGTTGCACAACCGTTGCACAACCTTTTTTACAAGAATGGCTTAATACCAAAGGTTTATAGCAATATGTGCGTTATGTGTACCATAATGCCATCATGGATGAGGAAGAATAATTTTCTATAAAAATCCATCATTGCATGATATACTATAAGTAAGTAAATATTTTAGATTTGCAAGGGAGCCTATGTAATAGGCTGAGAAAGGACTATGAAGTACCTGACCTTTTGACCTGATCGGGATCATGCCCGCGTAGGAAGCACGCTGACATATGTGGGTATCGATGTAATGTCGATACCTTTTTGTGTATAGAGCACCCCAAATAGGCTCCTTTGTAATGAAAGGAGCTTTTTATGTTTTACACACAAATGCAAGCAGCCCAAAAAGGCATTGTTACCGACGCGATGAAAGTGGTAGCAGAAAAAGAAAACATGGATGTTGAAGTATTACGAGAGTTAGTGGCAAAAGGACATGTAACAATTCCATGCAACAAACATCATACGGCTTTACAACCGGAAGGAATTGGTCAAAAGTTACGCACAAAAATCAATGTGAACTTAGGTACATCCAAAGACTGTACAGACTATGAAGAAGAAATGAAAAAAGTCCATCATGCAGTGGCATTGGGAGCTGAATCTATTATGGACTTGTCTACACATGGTGATACAAAAGTATTCCGCCGTTTGTTGACAAAAGAATGTCCCGTTATGATTGGCACCGTGCCTATCTATGATAGCGTTATACATCACCAAAAAGATTTAGGAGAATTGACAGCTGAAGACTTTATTTCTACGATCCGTCTCCATGCAGAAGATGGGGTAGATTTTGTCACATTACATTGTGGGATTACACAACATACAATAGAGCAAATTAAACATCACAAACGGAAATTAAACATTGTTAGTCGTGGCGGTAGTTTAGTCTTTGCTTGGATGTCCATGACTGGTCAAGAGAATCCGTTCTATGAATACTATGATGAAATCTTGGACATTTGTGCAGAATATGACATGACCATTTCTCTTGGCGATGCATGCCGGCCTGGTTGCTTGGCAGATGCTACAGATATCTGTCAAATCGAAGAACTTGTTCGACTTGGAGAGTTAACAAAACGAGCTCGTGAACGTGGTGTACAAGTGTTGGTGGAAGGTCCTGGTCATGTACCATTGAATCAAGTACAAGCCAACATGGAAGTGCAACAAACGATCTGCGATGAGGCCCCGTTCTATGTATTAGGACCATTGGTAACAGATATTGCACCAGGCTATGACCATATTACAGCAGCCATCGGTGGTGCCGTAGCAGCCATGCATGGGGCAGCCTTCCTTTGCTATGTAACACCAGCAGAACACTTAGCCTTACCTGACGAAAATGATGTGAAAGAAGGCATCATGGCTTTCAAAATTGCTGCGCATGCCGCAGACATTGCAAAAGGGATTCCGAATGCACGAGATCGCGATGACCGCATGGCAGAGGCGCGCCAAAAACTTGATTGGGAAGCACAATATGAAGTAGCACTAGACCCTGAAAAAGCACGTCGCATCCGTGAAAGTCGTGCCCCAGAAGAAGGACATAAAGAAGCTTGCAGTATGTGCGGAAAATTCTGCGCTGTGCGGAGCATCAACAAAGCCTTAGAAGGAGAGAAAATAGATATATTATAAATAAGAGATGAAACAGCCAACTCTTTTTTGGAGTTGGTTGTTTTGTTATATAGAGTATGTGAATGGATAAATCTAACCGATCAAAATATATTATGGATAAACTACTATTATACGTTTTATACAATTATCATTATTTAGATATAAAAGTAAAAAATACATAGGAAATATCATGTCAAATAGTTGATTAGTCCAGATATTATGATGTATGATAGTAATAACATATATGTATTTTAGTTATTTATGTGAGGTGTGCTATGAGGAAAAGAACAGCAATCGCTCTTGTATTAGCTAGCGTTTTTGCATTCAATGCAGGTACTGCTACAGTAGAAGCTAGTTGGTTAAGTAAAACGTTAAAGAAATTAGATAATGCTTTGGGCGTTCCTGATGGTGATACGCAGGTGACAAAACAATCTGATGGAAAGTTACAATTACCTCAAGCAGGAGAACGCTGGATTTTACTTTCCGAAAATAAATACTATAAAACATATGTAGATAGAACAAAAGTGCGTGCTGATGGAGAAGCTCAAAATCGAGTAGTATATGGTGTATTTAAACGTGAATTTACCCCTATTGGATCACAGTGGTTAGGTAGCGAGGGAGACGTTAGTCCAGATGTGGTAACAGTGGAATATTTACCATTAGCATATGGAGTTAATAAAACATTGGATTATTCAAGGAGAGAGTTTTCAATTGACCCATCCTATTATGATATCCATGGGAATTTAATTTGGAAAGGATATGCTGGGCATTTTACTATTTCTAATATAGAAGGTGTATATCTTGGTAACTATGTCCCTAATTCCGAAGAAGAACAAATTAAAGATAAACTCTTCCACTTATTCGGTTGGGATTACTAATAGTACATCGACAGCCGGGCTCTCATAAGTAATTAATAGCTACTAGGGAACATAGATATAATGCATGATTTCCCCTTGCTTTCACCCCACATTTTGTGCTATACTAACCAAGTATGAATACACACGCAACTAGACTATCAGTTCTGTGCGCAATTTCGCGTTTGCTGAGGGATGAGAGTTGCGGAGGTTTTTTAACAGGAGGTGCCAACATGGCAGTAGTATCACTTAAACAATTATTAGAAGCTGGTGTTCACTTTGGACATCAAACAAGAAGATGGAATCCTAAAATGGCTAAATTCATCTTCACTGAACGTAATGGTATTTATATCATTGACCTTCAAAAAACTGTAAAAAAAGTAGAAGAAGCGTATGATTTCTTACGTGAAGTAGCTCAAGAAGGTAAAACAATCCTTTTCGTAGGTACTAAAAAACAAGCTCAAGAAGCTGTAAAAGAAGAAGCTCTTCGTGCGAATATGTACTTCGTTAACGAACGTTGGTTGGGCGGTATGTTGACTAACTTCAAAACTATCGAAGCTCGTATTAAACGCTTAAAACAATTAGAAAAAATGGCTGAAGATGGAACATTCGAAGTTCTTCCTAAAAAAGAAGTAATTCGTCTTCGTCATGAATGGGAAAAATTAGAAAAATATCTTGGCGGTATTAAAGATATGCCAGAAATGCCAGGTGCACTTTTCGTAATTGACCCTAAAAAAGAAAAAATCGCTATCGCAGAAGCTAAAAAATTAGGTATTCCTGTAGTAGCTACTGTGGACACTAACTGTGATCCAGACGAAGTTGATTTCCCTATCCCAGCAAATGATGACGCTATTCGCGCAGTTAAATTATTAGCTGGTAAAATGGCTGACGCTATTTTAGAAGGTCGTCAAGGTGAACAAGACGCTTTCGGTACAGAAACTGCTTCCGAAGAAGCTTAAGAATCTGTAAGATTATTTAACAATATATACAGACATAGTCTTAATTGATAAATAAGTAATAACGATGTAAAATTAAGGTAAGGCTAAGGTCTTACCTTAATTATTTATAGGAGGAAAAATCATGGCTCAAATTACAGCAGCTTTAGTAAAAGAATTACGCGACATGACTGGCGCAGGTATGATGGATGCTAAAAAAGCATTGGTAGAAGTTGATGGCGATATCCAAAAAGCAGTTGACTTCCTTCGCGAAAAAGGCTTAGCAGCGGCAGCTAAAAAAGCTGGTCGTATTGCAGCTGAAGGTGTAGTAGCATCTTACATTCATGGTGGTGGACGTATCGGCGTATTAGTAGAAGTAAACTGTGAAACAGACTTCGTTGCTAAAACTGATGATTTCCAAGCTCTTTGTAAAGATGTAGCAATGCAAATTGCAGCAGCTAACCCAACATACTTAAAACGTGAAGATGTTCCAGCTAATATAATCGAACACGAAAAAGCTGTATTGATGGAACAAGCTAAAGTAGAAGCTGAAGAAGACGTTAAAGCTGGCCGTAAACCAAAACCAGAAGCAGTTCTTGAAAAAATGGTAACTGGCCGCGTTGAAAAATTCTATAAAGAAAACTGCCTATTAGAACAAGTTTTCATTAAAGACGGTGAAAAAACTGTACAAGCTATGATCAATGAAGCAATCGCTAAAATCGGTGAAAACATTAACGTACGTCGTTATGTTCGCTATGCTTTAGGCGAAGGTATCGAAAAGAAACAAGACGATTTCGTTGCAGAAGTTATGGCTACTGTAGGTAAATAAGTACGGAGATAAGAGAACACCGCAAGTGTTCTCTTATTTTTGAATTATTTGTTAGAAACGTCATAAGGAGAAGGACATGAGTGAACGTAAATTTAAACGTATCGTATTAAAACTTAGCGGTGAGGCCTTAGCAGGTGATCAAGGATTTGGCATTAACCCACAAGTGGTAGAACCATTGGCACAAGAGATTGCATCACTTTCCAAAGAAAGTGGTATTGAAATTGCTATCGTTGTAGGTGGTGGAAATATTTGGCGTGGTCTATCCGGTAGTGCTAAAGGTATGGATCGTGCATCTGCTGATTATATGGGTATGATTGCAACAGTGATGAATGCTATCGCATTACAAGATGCTCTTGAAAATGCAGGCGTAGCAACTCGTGTTCAAACAGCGATTGAAATGCAAGAAGTAGCAGAACCATATATTCGTCGTCGTGCTATTCGTCACTTAGAAAAAGGTCGTATTGTTATCTTTGCAGCAGGTACGGGTAATCCATACTTCTCTACAGATACAACAGCTGCTTTGCGTGCTGCTGAAATCGAAGCAGATGCTATTTTAATGGCGAAAAAATTTGCTGATGGTGTATACGATTCCGACCCTAAAACAAATCCAAATGCTGTAAAATTCGATGAATTAACATACATGGATGTAATCAGCAAAGAATTGAAAGTAATGGATGCTACATCAACTACATTATGTAAAGATAATCATATTCCTATCGTTGTATTTAGCATGGATATTCCTGGTAACATCACACGTGCTGCTAAGGGAGAAGCCATCGGTACTATCGTAAAATAAAAGGTGAACACTATGGAAATTAAAGAAATTATTAGCCGCGAAGAAGCGCGCATGGACAAAACAATTGAATCCTTAAAACATGAATTTGCTAATGTACGCACAGGTCGTGCACATACATCTTTGTTGGATTCCGTTATGGTAGATTACTATGGTGCACCAACACCTGTTAATCAAGTGGCAAACGTATCTGCTCCAGATCCTCGCATGATTTTAATTGCTCCATGGGATAAAACTATGATTGGTGCTATTGAAAAAGCTATTTTAACATCTGATTTAGGATTAAACCCTAATAACGATGGTGAGGCTATTCGTTTGGCTATCCCTCAATTGACAGAAGAACGCCGTAAAGAATTAGTAAAAGTAGTAAGCAAGAAAGCAGAAGACGCTAAAGTTGCAGTCCGTAACATTCGTCGTGATGCTAATGATGCAATCAAAAAAGAAGAAAAAGCGAAAACAATCACTGAAGATGTGTCAAAAGATGGACAAGAACAAGTTCAAAAATTGACTGACAAAAAAATTAAATTAATTGATGAACTTCGCGATATAAAAGAAAAGGATGTTATGTCTGTCTAATGGAACATACATCTATTTTGGGATTTCCATGGCAGCTTGCACAGTCTCTTTTGCAGGCTGCCTCTATCCCTTTTACTACAAAAATAGAAAAGAACTATAATCGGTTCTTTTCTATTTCTTCCGAAGAATGTTATGTAGGCCGTGTCATAGTAAAAGAAGGCGCATGGGAGATAGTTCTCTTTCATCCTATGGTAGCCAGTCATGTGGCGCAGTCGAATGAGGTACAGTATGCTAAAAAACTTATGGAAGAAAAGTAAACATCAAGAGAGACCGACTATAGATCCAACGAATATTCCAGAACATATTGCCATTATCATGGACGGTAACGGTAGATGGGCAAAGCGTAAAGGCATGCCACGGAGTATGGGTCATCGCGCAGGTGCGGAAGTATTAAAGGATATTGTGAAAGCAGCCCAAGGATTTGGTGTGAAAGCATTGACTGTCTATGGTTTTTCCACTGAAAACTGGAAACGACCAGAAGAAGAAGTCAGCCTGTTAATGGGTCTTATTAAAGAGTATTTACTTTCAAATGTAAAACGTATGCATGCGGAAGGTGTGCGCATTCGTTTTGTGGGAGATATAACCAAGTTATCTGAAGAGTTACAAGGAATCATCAAAGAATCTGAGGAATTAACACAAGATAATAAGGGAATCACACTGCAATTAGCAATCAACTATGGGGGACGTGACGAACTTACAAGAGCTACAAAACAGATTGTCCAAGATGTGGCAAAGGGCGTTATCAATGAGGAAGATATTACAGAAACATTGATTTCTTCCTACTTAGATACAAAAGAATTTGACCGTGTGGATTTACTGATTCGACCAAGTAATGATGCACGAATTAGTAATTTCTTGTTATGGCAAATTGCTTATGCAGAGTTCTGGTTTACCCCTTTACATTGGCCAGATTTTACGTCACAAGTGTTGGAAGAAGCCATCTTGGCATACCAGCAACGTGAGCGTAGATTTGGTGGTTTAAAAGAGGAGAAATAATATGTTAAAAACCCGTCTCATCACAGCTTTGATTGGTGTTGTCTTGCTGGCGGTTGCCATCACCTATGGGGGCCTGTTTTTTAATCTTGTGATGTCCGTATTAGCTGTCATCGGTTGGGTAGAATGTGTTAGCTTATTTCGTCATATGAAACGGCGTCTATTACCACAGTGGGGTCTGATATATATTGCCCTTGTATGCGGTTCCTTGGTATTTGGTAGCTACCCATTAGCTTTATTCTTAGGAATTTTGGTGATGTTAGTTATGGTCATTGAATACACATTCTGCAACGGGAAAAGAACTCTTCCAACAGTGCAATCTACTATTAGTAGTTTGTTATATGTTACCAGTGGCTTTATTGCATTGATGGTGTTGCGTGATAATAGAATCTATGAAAATACCAGCTATTATGCGGGACAAGAAGGATTCGGTACGGCTGTCATTTGGCTTCTGTTGATAGCTATTTGGGCTAGTGATACATTTGCTTATTTTGTAGGCCGTTCTTTTGGAAAACGAAACATCGTACCAACTATTAGTCCTAATAAAACGTTGGAAGGTTTTATTGGAGGTTTCATCGGCTGTATTTTAACAGGGTGGATTGGATCTCTTTCCTTAGGATTACCGCTGAATTTTGGCGTTGGCATAGGTGTCATTGTTGGGATATTAGCACCGCTAGGAGATTTATTTGAATCAAAATTAAAACGTGAGGCAAATAAAAAAGATTCTGGCACATTATTACCTGGTCACGGTGGCGTATTAGATCGTTTTGATAGTCTATTGTTTGCTGCACCATTAGTATTGGCATATATTCTTATGCTGTAATGATTTAATTGTAGGGAGACCTTTATGAAAGCTATAAGTATCTTAGGCTCCACGGGGTCTATAGGAACACAAACTTTAGATGTGATTCGTCAACATCCAGATCAATTCCAAGCAGTAGCGTTAGTAACACATGGAAATATTGATTTACTAGAGCAACAAATTGCCGAATTTAAGCCAATTATGGCTGGTGTTGTAGATGAAAAGGCATATATACAATTACGAGAACGCTATGATGGCTCCACAGAAATTATTGGTGGTAAAGAAGCCTTATCTATAGCGGCAACTTTGCCAGAAGCTATGATGGTAGTCACTGCCGTAGTTGGTGCTGCAGGCATTGAACCTACCATGGCTGCGATTCGTGCACAAAAAACGATTGGCCTTGCTAATAAAGAAACTTTAGTGGCTTGTGGGTCTTTAATTACAAAAGCTGCCCAAGACAATAGTGTTTCAATTTTGCCAATTGATAGTGAACATAGTGCTATCTTTCAATGTTTGGAAGGGCAAGATAGAAGTAATGTAGAAAAATTAATCGTTACAGCTTCAGGTGGTGCCTTACGTCACTGGAAGTCAGACGATTTATATGGGGCAACAGCAAAAGATTGTTTAGCGCACCCAACATGGAATATGGGAAACAAAATTACTATTGATTCCGCTACTTTATTTAATAAAGGCCTAGAGGTTATTGAAGCCCATTGGCTTTTTGACTTTGATTACAATCATATTGATGTAGTGGTACATCCACAAAGTATTGTACACTCTATGATTCAAATGAAAGATGGTGCTATTTTGGCACAGTTAGGGAATCCAGATATGCGTGAGCCTATCCAATATGCGATGACCTATCCGAAACGATATCCATTACAAATGGAGCATTTAGATTTTACCAAAGGTTTAGATCTTCAGTTCATGGCACCTCGGTGGGATGATTTTCCTGCCTTACGACTAGCTTTCACAGTGGGAAAAGAAGGCGGTTATGCACCTGCTGTATTTAATGCAGCCAATGAAATGGCCGTGTATGCCTTACTGGATGAACAAATTACCTATGGACATATATATGAAGTAGTTTCTACCGTTCTCGGGCGGATGATAAATGGCGTGCCTACTTCCATAGAAGAAGTACTTGCTATGGATACTTGGGCTAGACAAGAAGCTACCAAAGAAATACAAAGGAGAAGTGCATGTTAATTACAATTTTAGGAGCTGTCTTCGTATTCGGCGTTATAGTTATGATTCACGAATTGGGGCACTTTCTAACTGCGAAAGCCTGTGGCATGCGTGTTGATGAATTTGCTATCGGTATTGGCCCTAATGTCGTTCAAAAGCAAAAAGGAGAAACACTATACTCCTTGCGTTTATTACCACTAGGTGGATTCAACAAAATTGCTGGTATGGATCCATCGGAAGATGCTGGCGAACGTGGTTTTAATAGTAAACCTGTATGGCAACGATTTATCGTTATCGCTGCAGGTGCTACATTTAACTTTTTATTGGCTATTGTGATATACTTTTTTGT
Organism: Veillonella sp. CHU594; assembly: GCF_003992265.1. NCBI lineage: Bacteria > Bacillati > Bacillota > Negativicutes > Veillonellales > Veillonellaceae > Veillonella > Veillonella sp. CHU594. The sequence continues at coordinate 196,852 of NZ_RQVB01000003.1, read as the reverse complement.
ATTCGCGTTCCATGGAACCACAATACCATCTCAGGAACCGATTATTGGAGATATATTAGCAGGAAATCCAGCGGCTACGGCTGGTATCCAAAAGGGAGACAAAATTGTATCCATTAATGGTCAATCCATTAAAGAATGGAAAGATATTACAGAGTCTCTAAAAGGTCATAGCAATCATGTAGTGTCAGTTACCTTAGATAGAAATGGTGAGACTATATCTACGACAGTGATTCCTCGTGAATCTGGTGATAGAGCTGTTATCGGAATCAATCCAGTATTGGAAGTAAAAGAGTATAGTATTGGCGAATCTGCGGTCCATGCTGTATCCCACACTGGATCTACCCTTGCTGATATGGTACAAGGATTGTGGAATATTGTAACAGGGCATAGTAAAGGCGATGTAGCGGGTCCTATCGGTGTCGCACAAATGGCAGGGCAAGTAGCACAACATGGTTTTATCAGTTTGCTACTATTTACTGCATTATTGAGCTTAAACCTTGGAGTTATCAACCTATTGCCAATTCCCGTCTTAGATGGTGGCCACTTGGTGTTATTAATTCTAGAAGGAATTACGGGCCGTAAACTACCAGAGAAGGCATTACAATACATCCAAATGACTGGTGTAGGCCTATTATTATTAGTGTTTGTATATTCTACATTCCAAGATATTCTACGATTATTTTAGAGGTATCCTATGATAGAACGTAAACCGACAAAAGGTATTCAAGTGGGTACCGTTCATATTGGTGATAACGCACCTGTCAGTATCCAATCTATGATTACTACAAATCCTGTGAAAGTAGAACAATCTATTGAGGAAATCAATCGCCTAGCTACTGCTGGTTGTGAATTGGTTCGTTTAGCTGTTCCTGATATGGCTGCAGCAAAAGCAATTAAAGATATCAAAGAGCGTGCGATGATTCCATTAATTGCGGATATCCATTTTGACTATCGGTTAGCACTGCAAGCTATTGACAGTGGGATTGATGGGCTTCGCATTAATCCAGGAAATATTGGTAGTATCGATAATGTTATAAAAGTTGTGGAAAAAGCGAAGCCTAAATTGATTCCTATTCGTATTGGTGTAAATGCTGGTTCTTTACCACAGCATGTATTAGATGCTCATGGTGGGCATCCTACAGCAGATGGTATGGTGGAAACCGCATTAGAACATATTCGTATTTTAGAATCTTTAGAATATGACCAAATGAAAGTTTCTATTAAAGCTACAGATGTACCTTTAATGATTGAAGCATACCGTAAATTATCTAGTAAAATACCATATCCATTGCATTTAGGCGTAACGGAAGCAGGCACTATCAAACAAGGAACGATTAAATCTTCTATCGGTATTGGAACACTCTTAGCAGATGGTATTGGTGATACAATTCGTGTGTCCTTAACGGGCGATCCAATCCATGAGGTCGAAGTGGCAAAAACTATTTTAAGCTCCTTGGAACTTCGTACCTTTGGAGCGACTATGATTTCTTGTCCTACCTGTGGCAGATGTCAAGTCAATTTATTCAATATGGCAGACATTGTTGAAGAACGATTGAAGGCTATAAAAGCCCCAATCCGTGTAGCTGTTATGGGATGTGTAGTAAATGGACCTGGAGAAGCACGAGAAGCTGATTTTGGTATTGCAGGAGGTAAAGGACAAGGTATTATTTTCCGTAAAGGAAAAGTATTAAAAACTGTACCAGAACAAGAGTTGGTAGATACCTTATTTGCTGAAATCGATCAATATCTTTTAACGTTAGAAGATAATTAAGAGTATGAATCATATAGAATATAAAGGAGTATGTTATGTTAGCAAGTCGCTTATATGCACCGACATTACGTGAAATGCCTTCCGATGCTGATGTAATCAGCCAACAGTTAATGTTGCGTGCAGGTTTTGTTCGTAAAGTAGCAGGTGGATTATATACTTATTTACCATTGGCTTGGCGTAGTATTCATAAAATTAATGAAATTATTCGTGAAGAAATGGAAGCTATCAATAGCCAAGAAATCATGATGCCAATCTTACAACCTAGTGAACTATGGGAAGAATCTGGTCGTTGGGCTGCGTATGGCGCAGAAATGATGCGCATTTCTGATCGTCATGGCCGTGAATATTGCTTAGGACCAACTCATGAAGAAATGGTAACTAATCTAGTTCGAGGAGAAGTCAATTCCTATCGTCAATTACCTTTAAGTTTATATCAAATTCAAAATAAATATCGCGATGAACGTCGTCCACGCTATGGATTGATGCGTAGCCGTGAGTTTATCATGAAAGATGCCTATTCCTTTGACATCGATGAAGAAGGTATGAGCAAGTCTTTTTGGGATATGTATGAGGCATATAGTAAAATTTTCAAACGTTGTGGCTTAACATGTAAACCAGTAGAAGCAGATAATGGTGCTATTGGTGGTTCCGGTAGCTTTGAGTTCATGGCTTTGGCGGAATCCGGCGAAGCAGATGTTATCCACTGCACAAAATGTGATTATGCTGCAAATATTGAAATTGGCCAACCAAAAGCATTGGAAGTGGATACAGAAGAATCTAAAGCATTGGAAACAGTATCTACACCAGATGCTAAGTCAATTCAAGCGGTAGCCGATATGTTACAATTGCCATTGGAAAAAACAATTAAAGCAGTAGTCTACAACATTGAAGGTAAAGTTATTCTTGCCATTGTTCGTGGTGACCATGAAGTGAATGAAATCGCTGTACAACGAGCTGTAGAAGGTGGCATTGAGCCAGAAATGGCAACCCCAGAAGACTTAGCACGTATAGGATTAACAGCTGGATTCATTAGCCCAGTGGGACTTTCACAATCAGAAGAGTTTGCCATTGTAGTGGATGAAACTGTGATGAACTTACATAATGTATGTGGCGGTGCTAATACAACAGATGCGCATTATATCAATATCAATCCTAACCGTGATTTCAATATGGATGATATCATTGTGGCACCAATCCGTTTGATTACTCTCGATGATTCATGCCCTAAATGCGGTGGTCAACTTCGCATCGATAAAGGTATCGAAGTAGGTCAAGTATTCAAATTGGGTACGAAGTACTCTGAATCTATGAATGCCACAGTATTGAACCAAGGTGGCCGTCCAACTCCATTCCAAATGGGTTGCTATGGTATTGGTGTAGGACGTACATTGGCAGCTGCTATTGAACAAAGTTATGATGAAAATGGTATTATTTGGCCAGTAGCGATCGCTCCATTCGAGGTTGTTATCGTTCCAATTAATGCGAAAGATGATGCTTTGATGGAAGTGAGCGAACGCTTGTATAAAGAGATGAAACAAGCTGGTGTTGATGTACTATTGGATGATCGTAAGGACCGTGCAGGTGTTAAATTTAAAGATGCAGATTTGATTGGCTATCCTGTACGTATTACGGTAAGTAAAAATACCATCGAATCTGGTGAAGTGGAATTACGTGTTCGTAAAGATGGATCCATAAGCACAGTGAAAATCGATGAAGTGACGACTTCTGTACAAGGATTACTGCGTCTATTAAAAGATGGATTTTCCATATAATTTATGATTATAGTATAATCTAAAAAGAGCTGCTCTATGCGTATATGCGTAGAACAGCTTTTTTGGTTCTATAATATATTTTGGGGGATAGCAATAGCCCTCTAAGGTATATTTTTTTAGATTGTCTTTTATTATTAATGGAATAGCCTTTGTATTGACCATTTACAGGTAATTAAATAGTAGAAGGAGTACTGTACTTGAAACTATTAGATGTAATAACTACACAAGTAGCTGTGGACACAACCATTGAATCTCGGAAGACGCATGGTTATCGCATTTATAAGGCCTCTTGCCCATTTTTTTAGAAAAAATTGCCCATTTTTAAATAAAAATTATATATAAATCAACCTATTCTCACTAGAAATGGCTTAATAAAGCTGTATTCTCACATCAAACCCCGTCACGCACTTTGTGAATTTTGAATGGGCAAAAAATGGGCAAAATTACCTAAACTATACGAACACTTACGAACATTGAAAATAGTATAGAACACTAAAAAACCGCTTATTCATCGGATTCGTGAACACTTACGAACACTTATGAATAAGCGGTTATTTCATTTGGTATTGTGGTGGAGACGAGGGGAGTCGAACCCCTGTCCAAACATGTTGCCCCCTAGACCTCTCCGAGCGCAGTTGATGTTTTAAATTTCGGATAGTGTTTGGACACCAACAACCTAAGCTATCCTAGCTCATGAGGTTTAACTAGCTCTAATTGAGCAGATAGAACTAGCTAGCCCGTAGTTTGACGCCACATCCCTCTCCACGGGCGAGAGAAGGTGTGACGTAGCTTATGCAGCTAATGCAAAATTTTCTTCTGCGTTTAATTTAAGGTTCACTGATTTATGGTCGAGTGAGACACCAGCTCGCTTTCTAAGATACACCCATACCTGTCGAAACCTTTACGTCCCCATATGTTATTGTCTTATAATTATATAGATATATCTTGTGAAAGTCAAATGTAAATATGTACTTTTTTAAAGAGATAGTGTATACTATTAAATATCATTCCTAGTACAGAGTCACAGGAGGAATCCTATGTCATATGAAACAGAAACAGTAGCTGAGTTTGAACGTTTTTCCTCACTAACGGATGAAGAAATTGTTACTATCTATCAACGTGAAAACAATCATTATGCTACTGATTATATTGTACAACGATATAAAAATTTTGTTCGATCTAAAGCTAGGTCCTATTTTTTAATGGGTGCTGATAAAGAAGATATTATACAAGAAGGTATGATTGGTTTATATAAAGCAACGCGCGATTTTAACAAAGACCATGAGGTTAGCTTTAAAGCATTTGCTGAATTATGTATTACACGTCAAATCATTTCTGCCATCAAAGGGGCGAGTCGCCAAAAACATATTCCTTTGAACTCATATGTCTCTTTAAATAAGCCAGCCTATGATGACTCAGAACGAACGCTAATTGAAGTGTTAGAAACAGAAAAGAATCTTGATCCTCAAGAAGTAGTCATCAATAGAGAGCAATATGCTCTGATAAAGGAAGTGATGGAGGCTGTTCTTAGTCCTCTGGAGTGGGATGTATTACGTGGATATATGGATGCCAAGTCGTATCAGGAGATGGCAGAAGAACATCATCGTTCAGTAAAATCCATCGATAATGCATTGCAACGAGTTAAGAAAAAAATGGAAGTTTACTTCGGTCATAACCGTTAATACAGAAAGGAAGAGGTTCATGAGAGATTTTTTAATGGTTGTTGAAATTATTATTTCTATTCTTTTAATTGTGGTAGTAGTAGCACAAACTGGTAAAAGTGCTGGTATGGGCGGTGCTGTTTCTGGCGCAGCAGATTCCGTGTTCGGAGGTAAAGAGCGTGGTGTAGATGGATTCTTATCACGTTGCACGGTGGTTCTTGCTACTTTATTCGTATTAGTTAGTTTAGCTTTAGATTTAGTGTTAAGTTCTTATTAATACATAAAAAATCCTACCCTATGGTAGGTTTTTTTTATAGATATATTGAGGTACTATGAGAGAAGAAATTTTAGGATTTTTTAGAGATATTTGGCCAGAGTCTTATCATATAGAAGATGTGCCTTTCATCTTGGGTTATAAAGATGAGGAGATTCAAGCTTATTTTTCTATGTTACATAAGCTAGAAGAAGAAGGATGCATTCGTATTAAAGACGGTGAATATGGAACCTATCAAAAAACAGAGGACCCTCACCTAATAGGAATTTATAAGGCAAGTAAAAAAGGCTTTGGATTTGTTATGCCTTCGGAAGGTAATTTGCCAGATGTATTCATTCCCAATGGTTGTGCAGGTACAGCTATGCATGATGATGAAGTAGAATATAGTATTAAACGAAAAGGCACTAATGAACGAAATCCAGAAGGCATTATTCGTCGTGTTGTGACTCGAAATACAACTCGTGTAGTGGGTATATTTGAACGACTTACGAAAAGTGGTTTTGTGACACCCCATAATGAACGATTAGGGGATGATATTTATATTCCTTTAGAAGCTACTTTAGATGCTAGAAGCGGGGCCACTGTAGTGGTTGAAATAACGGCTTGGCCAGAAGAAAATCGTAAAGCAGAAGGAAAAATTGTAGAAATTGTAGGGGATAGTTCTACCCCAGATTTAGATGTCTTGTCAGTGATGGCTACCTTTAATTTGCCAAAAGAGTTTCCAAAAGATGTGCAAGAAGAGGCCCGGAAGATTTCTTTCACAGTTACTGATGATGCAGACCGTTTAGATTTACGACACCAAGAAATGATCACCATCGATGGAGAAGATGCAAAGGATTTAGATGATGCTGTGCATGCGAAAGTATTGGATAATGGCAATATTGAATTGGGGGTTCATATTGCAGACGTCAGCCACTACGTGCCAGCTGGATCAATCATTGACCAAGAGGCATACCGCCGTGGCACTAGTGTGTATTTGGTGGATCGTGTCATCCCTATGTTACCAGTGGAACTATCAAACGGTATTTGTTCCTTACAAGCCAAGGAAGATCGCTATGCCATGTCCTGTATTATGGAAGTAAGTCCTCAAGGTAAAGTGTTGCGCTATTCCATAAAGCCATCCATTATTCATATCACTCGTCGTTGTAGCTATAAGGAAATCTACTTAGCCTTAGAAGAGAATATCATTCCTGATGATTTGGCACCACTCATGGCAATGGTGAGGACCCTAAAAACATTGGCATACCAATTAATGAAAATGCGTCAACAAGCAGGGGCCATAAGTTTTGAAATCCCAGAATATAAAGTTCTTTTAGATACTACGGGCATACCGCAAAGAATCGTACGAAAAGATAGAACCATTGCGGAAAAATTAATCGAACAATGTATGTTATTAGCCAATGAAACGGTAGCTACATTTCTTAGTGAACGGTTAGATACCTCTGTGTATCGTATTCATGAAGAACCAAAAGATACGAAGTTAGAACAACTTATTACGGTATTACACCATGCAGGGTATCCTGTAAAACTGCCGACCAAGGTTGAGCCTAAGCATATTGAGGAATTATTACAATCTGTGGCTAGTACAGAGATTGAACCTGTAGTACAAATCATGGTACTTCGTTCTATGCAACAAGCAAAATACAGTTCGGAGAATATGGGACACTTTGGTCTAGCCTCTTCTACGTATACCCATTTTACATCACCTATCCGTCGCTATCCAGATTTGATGATTCATCGACTATTGCGCTATGTCTTAGAAGGCAAACCAAAACGACTCGCGCCGATTGCTGATGAGTCCTATTTAACACATAGTGCCAGTCATTGCTCAGAGCGTGAACAAATCGCTACAGAAGCAGAACGAGAAACTTTGGATATGAAAAAGGTTCAGTATATGGCACAATATGTTGGTGAAAGTTTCGAGGGACATGTAAGTTCAATTACTGCCTTTGGTTTATTTATTGAACTTAATAATGGGGTAGATGGTTTAGTACCGTATAATTTAATGGATGATGACCATTATGTCTTTGACGAGCCACATTATATGGCCTATGGTAGACGAAGTGGAAAGGAATATCACTTAGGTACACCGGTGACAGTAACATTAATTAAAGCTGATACAGAGCTTCGCCAAATCGATTTTGTCATTGGTGAAGTGGAATCCATTGATGGATACTTACGGCGAGGACAAAGTCGTGAAGAGTCACATTCAAAACCAAAACGGGGAAATAGAAAATCCTATAGGAAGCAAAAAGAAGAGAAACGAAAAAGTCGAGATAGACAAACTCATGATATAATAGAAACGACAGGTACCACGAAAGCGGTAGAGCGAATGCTACGCAAGTTGGATACAAAAAAGAAAACAGCATTTTATGAAACGATACACAAAAAAAGTAATCATAAAAAAGGAAAGAAACAGAGGAAACGGTAATGGCGAAAGATAACAATGCATTAATTGTAGATAATCGCAAAGCTAGGCATGACTTTCACATTCATGAAACCTATGAAGCAGGGATTGCCCTTACGGGAACGGAAGTGAAATCCATTCGAGCTGGGCGCATCAATTTAAAAGACAGTTTTTGTCGCATTGAAAATGGGGAACTTTTCCTATACCAAGTGCATATCAGTAAATACGAGCAAGGCAATCAATTTAATCATGAGCCAGAACGGACACGTAAATTGCTTATGCATAAACGGGAGATTCATAAATTATTAGGGCAAGTAAAAGAAAAAGGTTATTCTTTGATTCCCTTGAACTTTCACTATAGTCATGGATATGTTAAAGTCACTATTGGCCTTGTAACAGGTAAGAAAAATTATGATAAACGACAAGATATGGCGGAACGTGATGCAAAACGTGATATTCAGCGCCGTATGAAAGAACAAAATCGTTAAGAAAGGAAAGTCTATGTTAGTCGATTTCCACATGCATACGAATGTATCAGATGGTACATATATGCCAAGAGATTTGGTGGCATTAGCAAAGGAAAAACATTTACAAGCTATTTCTATTACAGATCACGATGAAGTAGGAGCCTATGCGCAATTAACGGCAAATGATAGAACAGGGATTCAAATCTTTCATGGTTGCGAGTTTAGTACCTATTACCATGAAAAAGAAGTTCATGTGTTGGGATATCAGTTTTCCTTAGATCATCCAGAACTACAGGATTATATTTCTCATTTTAAAGAAGTGCGACGCTCTAGAATTCATAAAATGGTAGATAAATGTGCGGACGCAGGCTATGATATTTCCTACGAGGAATTAGTAAATACATTCACTGATGCAGTGTCCTTTGGACGCCCTCATATTGCGCAATTACTTATTGCTCATGGGTATGTGGAAACCGTAGGAGAAGCCTTTGATACGATGTTAAACCCAAAAGGTCCTTGCTTTGTACCAAAAGAAAAGTATGAGCCTCAACAAGCCATTGATTTGATTCATCGTGCTGGTGGTATAGCTGTACTTGCACACCCGAAACTAGTAGAGAATGATACCTATGTGAATGAGTTACTAGACCTACCATTTGATGGTATCGAGGTGTATCATTCTAGTCATTCCACCAAGGATAGTACTAAATATCGCAAGATTGCAGAGACTCGAGGATTGTTAATATCTGGTGGATCCGACTTTCATGGCATTCAAGATCGTTTCCCTGAAAGTATCGGTCTTGGAGAATACGAAATACAACATGAGTGGGTAGCTAATTTTATGAAAGCCTTACAAGGCGCATAGAGGTGTAGTATGGATGTAATCGCATTTATTGGCCCTAGCGGAACAGGTAAAAGTCATAGAGCATTGGTGGTGGCACATGAACATCACGCATCTTGTATCATTGATGATGGAATTTTAATTCATAATAATCGCATTGTAGGTGGTTTTTCTGCAAAAAAAGAAGAAAATCGCATTAAAGCAGTTCGACGTGCTATCTTTCAGGATAAAAAACAGGTAGAAAGCGTAAGAAAAGCGCTAGATGAAATTCAACCAGAACGCCTTATGATATTAGGTACGTCGGAAAATATGATTGGAAAAATTACAAAAGCCCTCGGCATCCCTGGGCCGTCCTATTATATCCATATTGAAGATGTAGCCACCCCGAAAGATATTGAAAAAGCACAACACGCTAGATTAAAGGAAGGAAAGCATATTATTCCCGTTCCAACTGTTGAATTGAAGCCTCATTTTAAAGGCTTTTTAATTGACCCTATTAAATCTTTCTGGCGAAGAACTAGATTATCTTCGAAACAAGATGAAGGATGGGAAAAATCTGTTATCCGTCCAGCTTTTAGCTATTATGGAAAACTAGTTTTTGAAGATGCAGTGATTCAAGCACTCATCAGGAATAGCATTGAAAAATCTCCAGGTGTGACAGATGTACGCAGTATGGACATTAAGAAAAGTAAAGAAGTCACTAATGGTTTAATCTTACAAATTGACGTTACCGTTATGCTAGGATTCGTGGTAAAGGAAATCATGGATACCTTGCAAAAAACGATACGTCAAGAAATTGAATATATTACAGGCATGTCTATCGAAAGGCTTGCCATTAAGGTAGGTGGCACCATTGAGCCATCAAAAGTAAAATACAAGCATAAGGAGTAATATGAAGTCATACTATATTTATACATATGGTTGCCAAATGAATGAAAGTGATTCAGAACGATTGGCACATCAATTAGAGTCTGTTGGATATGTACCTACAGAAGATGTAGATTCATCGGATTTGATTATTTTAAATACTTGTTGCGTTCGTGAAACAGCGGAAAATAAAATTTATGGCCGTATTGGCGAGTTAAAGCATTTGAAAGAAAAGAATAAAAACTTAATCATTGCCATCACTGGCTGTATGGCACAAAAAAACCAAGCGGATATGTTCAAACGAGCACCTCATATTGATATTGTATTGGGTACGCATAATATCCAACATATCAATGAAATGGTAAAAGAAGTGCAACGTACGAAAAAACGCCAAGTCAATGTAGAAATGGATAACACTGTATTACCAGAACTGGCGGCGAAACCAAATGGTACTTTCTTTGCGTGGGTACCAATTATGAATGGTTGTAATAAGTTCTGTACCTACTGTATCGTACCTCATGTGCGGGGCCGTGAAATTAGCCGTCCTGTAGAGGCCATTGTGAAGGATGTGCGTGAACTAGGTGAAAAGGGCTTTAAAGAAGTCACTTTGTTGGGACAAAATGTAAACTCCTATGGTTTGGATTTTAAAGATGGTACAGACTTTGGTACTTTAGTAGATGCCTTAGATGGCATACCAGGTATTGAGCGTATTCGTTATATGACAAGCCATCCCCAAGATATGACGAAAGGCATGGTAGATGCCTTAGGTCGTTCTTCTAATATTGTGACGCAGTTGCATTTACCAGTGCAGTCTGGATCTGACAATATTTTGAAACGCATGAATCGTCATTATTCTGTGGAACAATATAAAGATTTGTTGCAATATTGCCGTAAAAAAATCGATGGAGTTACTATCACTACAGATATTATTGTGGGTTTCCCTGGAGAAACAGAGGAAGATTTCCAACAAACATTGCAATTATTGAAAGACGTACGCTATGATATGGCATTTACTTTCATTTATTCCAAACGCTCTGGTACACCAGCAGCGGAGTTTGAAGAACAAGTGCCTGAGGAAGTGAAACGTGTTCGTTTACAAGCCTTAATGGACGTGCAAAACGAGATTTCCCTCGAGTTGAACCAAGCCATGGAAGGTAAGGTGTACGATATTATTGTAGAAGGACCTAGTCGTACCGATGAAAACATGTGGTTTGGTCGTACATCGGGCAATAAAATGGTCCTATTCCCTAAACAAGAATCTCTAAAAATTGGGGATACCATCGATGTACGTATCGATAAAGGGCAAACGTGGGTATTATACGGCACTGTACTATAGAAAGGAGTTAGCAGGATGGGCAAGAAACAAACGCCTATGATGGAGCAGTATTTTAGTATTAAAGCTCGCTATGAAAAGGAACTATTATTTTTTCGGTTAGGTGACTTTTATGAGCTTTTTTACGACGATGCTATCACCGCATCACGAGAATTGAATATTACCTTAACAGGTCGCAATGCGGGTGAAGAAGATAAAGCTCCTATGTGTGGCGTTCCTTTCCATTCTGCAGAATCCTATATTGAAAAACTCATCAGTAAAGGCTACAAAGTAGCCATTTGTGAACAAGTAGAAGATCCTAAAGAGGCAAAGGGAATCGTAAAACGTGATGTGATCCGGGTTATCACACCAGGTACAGTACTCAGTGAAAACGGTACAAAAGATGGGGAAAATAATTTCTTAGCCTTGACCTATGAAACAGGGGGGCAGCGCATTGTGTTGTTCACAGATATCACTACTGGTGAAGTGATTTGGGAACGTATGGATAGTTCTAGTGAAAGTTCTTTATTTGATGCTTTCACTATGTACCAACCAAAAGAGCTTATCCTAGCTGATAGTAGTGAATTACCTACTAGTATCCAAGATTTTTTGACACGTCAAATGTCAGGCATAGCCTTATCTCCGTTCACGCCTGCAGAAACTATGGATAGTATTCGTCTAAAAGGTCGTGAACATTTTTCTGATGCTGGCTTGCTAGAAGAAGATGTATTAGAAGCCTTAGGTTATGTCATTCTCTATTTACAAGATATTATTAAAACAGATACGTCTCACATTAATTATGTGCACCAACTATCTGTTGGAGACCGCATGATATTGGACACATCTTGTTTGCGCCATTTGGAGATTACAAGAAATGTTCGAGATGGATCTAAAAAAGGTACGCTCCTAGATGTACTAGATAAAACATTAACCCCTATGGGGGCTCGCATGTTGAAACAGTGGATTGAACATCCTTTAATGGATATCCATCGCATCGTGCGCCGTCAAATGGGCATAGGTGAATCTATTGATAATCCAACCATGCGCAGTCAACTGCGTTCTTTACTGACATCAGTTTATGATTTTGAACGCATTCTAAGCCGTGTAGAAACGGGGAGTGTATCTCCTAGAGATTTTGCCTCCTTGCGAGAATCTTTGCGGGTCTTACCGATGATTCAAGAGGTAATACAACATTGTACCTCTAATATTCTTCAAGACTGTCATAGTATGATTCACACCCATAATGACCTATGTGACCTATTAACACGTGCTATCGTGGATCAGCCGTCGTTGGCGTTGAAAGATGGTCATGTTATCCGTGATGGATACAGTGCAGAATTAGATGAATTGCGTTCTTTGGCTACCAATAGTCAAGAGTGGCTACATCGCTTAGAAGAAGAGGCGAAACAGGCTACAGGGATTCGCCTAAAAACAGGATACAATAAAGTATTCGGATACTATTTTGAAGTATCCCAAGGGCAAGTGGGTCTCGTACCAGATTATTTCATTCGTAAGCAAACCTTAACCAATGCAGAGCGCTATATTACGCCAGAGCTAAAAGAGTTTGAAATAAAAATGCTCAATGCAAAAGAACAGATTCAAAAGTTGGAATATTCTTTGTACCAAGACTTGCGTTTGATTGCTAAAGCACATATTAAAGAGATTCAAGAAACGGCTCGTGGCATTGCACAGTTAGACGTGATTTTGAGCTTAGGGGAAGTGGCCTTTACTAATAAATATGTATGTCCTACTATTGTTACAAATGGGGCGATTTCCATCAAAGATGGTCGCCATCCAGTGATTGAAACCTTGCTGAAACAGGAATTGTTCATTCCTAATGATGTGGTGTTGAACCATTCCGAAGAGGAGTTTATCCTCATAACAGGTCCTAACATGGCAGGTAAATCTACCTATATGCGTCAAGTGGCTTTGCTCATGATTATGGCGCAAATTGGCTCATTTATTCCTGCTAGAGAAGCCACCATTGCTCCTGTGGACAGAATTTTTACCCGCGTCGGTGCCAGCGATGATATTTCCACAGGCCAAAGTACTTTCATGGTGGAAATGAAAGAAGTATCCTATATCCTAGAACATGCAACGTGCAACAGTCTAGTCATCCTCGATGAAATAGGCCGTGGTACGTCTACCTTTGATGGCCTTAGCATTGCCCGTGCCGTGGTAGAGCACATTTGTGAAACCATTCACTGTAAAAGTTTGTTCGCTACTCACTATCACGAATTGATTGAACTGGAAGACCAATATAGTAAACTGAAAAACTATACGGTGGCCGTTAAAGATAAAGGCAATGATGTGCTATTTTTGCGCCGCATTGTAAAAGGTGGAGCAGACCGCAGTTATGGTATCCATGTGGCTAAATTAGCAGGTCTTCCTAAGGCTGTTCTAGATCGAGCTAACACAATTCTATCTCATTTGGAAGATGGAAAAGTGGTATCGGAAGCAGTGCCTAAGAAAAAAGAAAAACAAAGTGTTATAGGCCCTCTATTCGGGAGTGGTGATTTATTTACACAACCTGTTCTGGATCAGTTATTAAAGCTAGACATAATGAGTATGACACCCATAGAGGCTATCAGTGAATTATATCGTTTACAGGAAGAGGCGAAACAAGGAGGTGGCAAGTAATGCCAACCATTCATGTCCTAGATGAAACGACTATTAATCAGATAGCAGCTGGCGAAGTGGTAGAACGCCCTGCCTCTGTTATCAAAGAGTTAGTAGAAAATGCTATCGATGCAGGGGCTACTTCCATTGAAGTAGAAATTGCAGAAGGTGGCATCGAATACATGCGTATCACCGACAATGGGTGCGGTATGTCCGAAGTAGATGCACGGCTAGCCGTATTGCGTCACGCTACTAGTAAAATTCGCAGTGCCGACGATTTATACGATATTGCCTCTTTAGGTTTTCGTGGTGAAGCGATTGCCAGCATTGCCTCTGTATCTAAGTTTACCTTACGGACCCGTCAGGAAACGGATACTATGGGCACACGGATTTATATCGAAGGTGGTCATATGGTAGATTGCGATCCATGTGGCACATCGGTGGGCACCTCCATTGAGGTGAAAGATTTATTTTATAACACCCCAGCTCGTAGAAAGTTTTTAAAATCTACTCGTACAGAAGCGAATAAGATTCAAGATATGATTGGCAAACTGGCACTGAGCCACACCCATATTGCTTTCAAATGTATTGTTGATACACGAGTTACCATCATGACACCAGGGAATCATAAGATGGTGGATACTATCGCCGCTCTCTATGGATTTAAAGTTAGTGAAGATGTATTTCCCATTGCTTATGAGACGGAAGGTATTTATGTGGAAGGTGTGGTCAGTAAGCCAACAGTACTAAAAAGTAGCCGTCAATGGCAGACGACCATCGTAAACCAACGTGTTATTTCCGACAAAGCTATCTACAAGGCTATCGATACGGCGTACCATGCCCTATTACCGAAGGGTGGCTATCCCTTGGTAGTGTTACAAATTGTAGTACCTCCAAGGACCGTAGATATCAATGTACATCCACGAAAAAGTGAAGTGAAATTCTCTGACGATAAGCCGGTTTTTAAAGCAGTGTATAACAGTATTTTACAAGCCTTAGAACATCCGACTCATCACAGGACTAGCCAGCAAGAAGAAACCATTGCTACAGCTATCGACTACGATAAAGTATTCACTGGGCGTTCCCAAGGATTTACAGTGATGCGTGAAAAAACAGAGGCTCTCGTGGATACGATTCGTCAAAAGGGATATACAGCGCCACAGCGCACTGTGTATGAGCAAGCTAACTTTAACGAAACCCTAGATGTGAATGAAAACTTTGTGCCTAAAAGTTATACCCAAGAGGATAAAGATCGGTTCAGAGCTATCCGTGAATCACGGCCTAATTTAGTACCAAGTTCTGTAGAGCCATATATAAACCATACTGGAAATGAATCCGTATCGAGATATTTAAGTGCAACACAAGGTCTAGCAGGTGATTCTAATACTGGGGATGCTCTTGGTATAGATAGTTCCTATGATGCTGATCATAGTAATTCATATAATACTAATGCTAGTAAAACAGTAGCTAATCATGGATTACTTCCTATGGGCCAAGTAGCCTCTTGCTATATTTTGGCAAAAAAAGGCGATGATTTATACATTATCGACCAACATGCAGCGCACGAACGTGTGCGGTATGACAAACTATGCAAATCATCCGAGTCCATTCCTATGCAGGAATTATTAATGCCTATGCACATGGATGTTAGCGAGGAAGAATTAACATTGGCGGAAGAGCAAAGAGATACATTGTTAGACTTAGGATTCCAAGTAGACCAAGGAGGACCTACTTCCTTACGCATTGATGGTCATCCTGTGGATATTATTGAAAGCAAAGTTCCAGAGATTTTACAATACGTATTTTCCTACATGCATGATCATCAAAGTCCAAGTGCGGCACAATTACGTCATGAAATGTTGGCCTATGCTTCCTGTCGTGGCGCCATTAAAGCAGGGCATAATCTAAACTTGGTACAAATTGATGCTTTACTACAAGACCTGTTCAGCACGGAAAAGCCCTATGTGTGTCCTCATGGACGACCTACGATCATTAAATTTACACCAGACGAATTAGGAAAATTATTTTTACGGAGTTAATATGTATCTTATTAGCACAAGTTCAAAGACAAATGCATATCTCATTGAACAGGCTAAGAAGCTAAGTCAACTCCTGCAAATGCCCTATGTGCCACGAAAGCATCAGTCCATTGAAGAATTGCTAGATACAAATCACTGCAGTGGTGCCTTGGTAGTGACCAAGGAAGGTCCTTCTTTTGTAACAAAAGAGGGAATACCTCATCAATTTCATCTATCTATGGCACATTTGCGCTTGTTAGAAATTGACCGTGGACATGCAGACCATCTGCTACGAGCTATTGGTTATGAAACGGTCACATCTGTTTTAGATTGTACCGCTGGATTAGGTTCAGATAGTGCTGTTATCAGCTATGGTTGTCCACAGTTAACACGTCATACGGCTATTGAAGGACATCCTATCTTGGGGTATATCACCAATTATGGATTTCGACACTTTCAGCATAAAAATCCAAGTGTAACAGAGGCGTTGCGCCGTATTCAATTGGTCATTTGTAGTTATCAGGAGTATTTACAACAGATAGAATCTAATCGGTATGATGTTATCTATTTGGATCCTATGTTTGAAAATCCTGTTTATGAAAGTCCTCAATTTCTGCAGTGGCGTGGGCATTTGCTAGAATCTAAAGTAACTCCAGAGATTGTAGAACTTGCTTTAGAGAAATCGAAACGTTTGGTCATTAAAGAACGCAAAGGCAGTCGTCTATTCAAAGATATTCCGCCCATAGAAATGGTGGGTGGTAAATATAGTTCCATTTCTTATGGTATCTATGAAAGGAGGTAAGATGAACCAGTTAATCACTATTTTGGGTCCTACCGCAGTAGGGAAAACAGCCCTTACCTTGCGGATGGCGGAAACCTTACAATCTCCCGTACTATCTGGAGATGCTTACCAAATCTATAAAGGGTTGACCATTGGTACTGCCAAACCTACCCTTGAAGAATTGAACAGAGTGCCTCATTATTTCATCGATACCCATGAGCCTAATGACTCGTACAGTGTGGCAGAGTTCAATGCACAAGCTAACACTGTCATAGATGCTGTTAACAAAAAGGGGAAGATTCCCATCTTATCCGGTGGGACAGGGCTGTATGTGCAATCCTTACTAGAAGGATATGACTTTTTAGATGTCCCTCGCAATGAAAGTTTACGCCTTGAATTAGATAATATTTTTGACACCTCTGGATTAGAAGGTTTACAAGCCTATGCCAATGAATTGGCTGAAAAAGAAGGGGTGACGTTACCATTCCAAGATAAACATCGCCTATACCGTGCGATCGAGTGTGTCTTAGCTGGTGAGGGACATGCCTTATTAACGCCATCAAAAGAAGGATTAGTCTTTCATGGTCCTGTCATCGGCTTAGAACGGTCCAGGGAAGAACTATACGAACGGATTAACCTTCGAGTAGAGTATATGGTTCGAGATGGCTTATTCGAGGAAGTAGAACACCTATTGGAATCTGGCGTGAAACCAGATTCGCAGGCGTTCAAAGGCATTGGATATAAAGAGATTATTCCTTACTTTCACGGGGAATATTCAAAAGAACGGGCTATTGAATTAGTCCAACAACATACACGACAATTTGCAAAGCGGCAAATTACGTGGTATAAAAGGATGCCATATATTCAGTGGATTTCTATCACTCCGAATCGCAGTGAAGAAAGCATTTATGAGGAAGCTATGGAACTGGTTCAAGCTAGTTTTGAGTTTTCTATACATAGAAAGGAATAGAATGACTGTAGAAGAAATCCGTCAACAGGCTCTTGAGTTAGCTGAAAAAGAGTTCAAAAAATTTGAGCCTGTGGCGTTATATAATACAAAAAAAGTACTGGAAGCATTTAAAGAGTGTCAACTTTCAGATTATCATTTTAATGGCACCAGTGGCTATGGTTACAATGATGTGGGGCGTGAGAAACTAGACGAAGTATTTGCTCACGTATTTAAAGGAGAGCGTGCCATCGTGCGTCCTCATTTCGTGTCCGGTACTCATGCATTAGCCACAACCTTGCAAGCCATCTTGGGCAATGGATCGAAAGGGAAAGAGTTCGTCTATGCCGTAGGACAACCATACGATACGATGCAATCCGTCATTGGTGCATCACGCCATGTGCCAGGATCATTAACAGAGCAAGGTTTCATCTATAAAGAAGTTCCTTTGGTGAATAATACCTACGATTTAGAGGGCATTCGCCAAGCTGTTACAAAAGACACTCGAGTAGTGGTCATCCAACGGTCTAGAGGGTATAGCACACGAGAACCTTTATCTGTAGAAGACATTGGTATCATTGTGAAAGCTGTAAAAGAAGTAAATCCTGCAACTATAACCTTTGTGGATAATTGTTATGGTGAATTTACAGAAACTAGAGAGCCTCTAGAAGTAGGAGCCGATATTATGGCAGGCTCTCTCATTAAAAATGCTGGTGGCGGTATTGCGCCTACCGGTGGCTACGTGGTAGGTCGAGATGACCTAGTGGAACAAGTGGGGTATCAGTTAACAGCTCCAGGCTTAGGAGACCATATGGGATCCTACGCACCGGGATATCGCTTATTCTTCCAAGGACTATTCTTAGCACCACATGTAGTATTACAAGCTTTAAAAGGGGCGGTCTATACAGCAGCGGTGGGAACCTTATTGGGATATGAAGTATTTCCAAAAGTCGATGCACCACGCTTTGACTTAATCCAAGCTATCAATCTACATGGACCAGAAGAAATGGAATACTTCTGCCGTGGCATGCAAGCCTATAGCCCTGTAGATGCCCATGTTCACCCCATCCCAGGAGATATGCCTGGCTACGAAGATAAAATCATCATGGCAGGTGGAACCTTTGTACAAGGATCCTCCATCGAACTCAGCGCAGATGGACCAGTGCGACCACCGTATACCATCTTTATGCAAGGCGGACTCGTATTTGAACACTCCATGCTAGGTATCTTGGGGGCTGCTGAAGAGATATTAAAACATAGAGGGTAGAATATTTACTTTCTATATGATTAGTAGAAGTCTTTACTACATAGTGATACTTTTGATATAATATTTAAAAGAACTTCTCGAGGTAGAAAATTTGTGGCCTCTACACAACTAGAAATAGGATTGAGATGTGGGGTAAGCGACACCCACCGAGAAGTATCAAAACCACCTGCATAAGTAGGTGGTTTTTTATTATGAGAAACGGATAATTAAGCCAATTATGGGTTTAAATTATTGTCATTATCCCCTAAAATACGGTATAATATAGTGAAATGTCAGATAGTGAAAGAAACCGTATTCTTATGCGGTTCTTTTTTTATTCGTCAGAGAAACGGCAAAAAAAATAAAATTAGCCGAAAATTCTTTGAATATCTGAGCGAGCATTATCTCTCATTTCATCCGAATAATGTATATATGTATTTATGATTGTAGTTACAGTATCACCTAATAATGTGGCTACTGTTTTAATGTCAACACCATTTGCCAATAAAGTGGTGGCGTATGTGTGCCTAAAATCATGTGGACTGTGACCGCTAATATAATAGGCGATATGAGTTTGTAAAGTGGATGGTGAACGAATTGGTATAATTCTATCTGTAGTCACAGTAGCTTTACATTCTTTTAATAACTCTAATAATTGGTTCGGAATTGGAATGATCCTAGTACTATTTTTAGTTTTTAGCTCCCCAAAACCGTAATTTCGTTTTTGAGACAATAGCACCCATTGCTTATTGATGGAAATCGAGGATTGTTCGAAATCTATATCTTCCCATGTTAAGCCTAGCAGTTCACCTATACGCATTCCTGTATATTGTAAAATTTTGACGGCTAAGCAATAAATGGATGTGGGATCCACGCAGGAATAATAGGACGATAATTCCGCAGGTGTAATAATTTTAAGTTTTTTACGCACTGGAGTTTTTTTTATTGTTAAAGACACAGGATTTTTTGAAACAAGATTATATTGCGTAATTGCGTGTGTAAACATCGCTTTAAGTTGTCCGAATACATAATATGCTTAGTGCTATCAGATAATGTGCTTTCACGAGCCACAGAACGCACCATTTGAGGTGTTATATCTTTCATCTTGATGTAATGGAGTTTGTGCAGATGTTTTATTGAGTTTTGATAGGCTAGTATTGTATTAGGTCGCAACGAATCTTTCACATCGTCAAAGTACAAACGAGTAAACTCAATGAACGTCATATTGGCCAATTCTTCATTATTAGTAAGCAGTAAATTCTCTTTGATGTCTTTCACAATCACATCGCCGTAGTCTTTCGCCTGTCGTTTGGTGGCGAAACCCTGCTTGCTTTTTTGACGCCATTTGCCGTAGCGGTCTTTGTAGCTAACGATAACCTGCCACCCTTTATCTTTTTGACGTGTTGATATAGAATAACTAGCCATGATTGCTCCTTTCAGTGGGTATTGCAGTAAATGCAAATACCATGTATTGGAAATATTCCAATAGTTGAATTTATGAAACATATGTTCTTTATAGTGGTAAAAAATAAAAGCCTACTGGCTGAAAGTCTTTAGATCCGTAAACTCTAACGGTACTCCATATTCAGTTGCAAGGGCGGTACTGGTGAGACATTCACAGAAGTTGATACACTCATCGGGTATTAGTAATTCTACTGCAAATGTATTTGCCTCACGTTCTATCCTATCCACGTTGGTATGGGTGTAATGGTGTAGATAAGGGGTATTGCGGTTAGGGTGTAGGAATATATGCCCTAATTCGTGGGCGACTATAAATGGCACATGGTGATCTGGTGTAGATGAATTGACGCAAATACACCGTATGCGGTTACTGTAAATGCAATAACCGCCTATGTTACCTAACTCACAATATAAAATTTGAATATCCATCTCTCTAGCTAGTCGGATAGGGTCACGAGTACCGTATCTCTTGACTAGCTTTTTTATTGTATCTTTAATCAAACGACATCTTCCTTAAAGTTTTAATGTGTAGATTCTAAACCCGTCGATTTCGATGGGTTTAAAAGGGGTCGATTTCGCCCCCTTTAAAAAGCCCATTTTGTTGAGGTCAACAAATTCGTAAGAATGGGCTATTTTCGGCACATCTTTAGTTGTTATTGTGTACATCGATAAATAGCTGACAGCAACGATTGGCTATTCCAATTAATTATTTCATGGGCTACATTTTGCAAATTCGTAGGCATATTGGTATTTCCACGAGGTTTAATGGCAATAATTTTCTTGCCCATTCTTACAGCTTCATCAATTTCGTGTTGAATCCAATAACTGTGATTAGTGTACATACCAGCAATGATAATTACTACACTTGCATGACGTATTTGTTCTGTAAGTTGTTCTTTCAATTTTTTTGTGTTGTTTGCGTCTAGTGGGTCATGTTCTGGTACACTATAGTTGTGGTATACTAAATATGATGCATCTAACCAAATTTTAATAGTATAGTAATCTTTGCTATACTTCCATGCATGGCTAATAAAAATATTAATCATGTAAATTCCTTTCATCGGAGGTGAATATATGAAAAAGAAGTTTGTTAAAAAGCCAGTAGTAATTGAGGCGTATCAAACAGATAAGGAAATGGTTATTCAAACATTAGAGGGACCAATGCAAGCTAGTGTTGGGGATTGGATTATTACAGGAATCCGAGGGGAAGAATACCCATGTAAGCCTGATGTGTTCGATAGAACGTATGAGGAAGTTCCACAAGATACAGAACTTACTGCTTACATTTAGAACCGCTATTGATGTTAGCCCAATTTATATTTTCATGGGAAATAATCGATTCGCAACGTTCAACTAACAGAATAAACTTATCTTCATCTGATAGATTTTTATATACACCTGCTTTATATAAGTAGGTGTATTTTTCATTTTTCAGTAGTTCAGCTGTTTTTCTGTACTCGATCCAATTCTCATGAAAGTTATGTAATCCATGTAAAGCTACAATCACAACGAGAATAGAGGATAGAAATATTGTAAGGATACGCAAACAGTCATATTGTCCACTATAGTAGGTAGCAATCGTGATACAACACCCAATGCTTAATTCTATCCATTTATACCTATTGAAATATTTCTTGTTTATAGAGCTTTTTTTGCTGTACCATGCAATTTGGTCGTTTAGCCGTTCATTGATATATGCAGAAGTATCCATATTATCCCTTATACTTGTTAGGTGTGAATTTTTCTTTCGCTTTCAATTTAGTAATCCGCAGTGCAGATTCTAAAGACGCACGGAGCAATTCCCTAGTTTCATCGTCCATCTCACCATCGCCGTTGTAGAAAGCAAGACCCGTTTCAGAATCCAAATCATTCATAAGCAGTTCGAGCCGTTTTTGGATGTCCCTTTCATCACGTTCGGACAGAGTAGGCTTGAATGCAGGGGAGGTAGTACCGTTAATTAGGTAGTCCGTGGATACGTTGAAAAACTTAGCTATTGCAGAAGTCATTTCTTGATTGGGCTCACGAGTGTTATTCTCCCAAGTTGATATTGTTTTATTTGATACATTTAATATTTCTCCTAATTCAAGACCAGTTAAGCCTTTACTTAATCGGAGTGCTTTCAATCTAGCACCGAATGAACTCATGGCGACCTCCATACAATAATAATTGATATAGATAATTTACCATAATGTAGAATAAAAAATAAAACTACAATTTGTAGAAATAATGCTTGACGTTCTACGAAATGTAGTTTATAATAAGCACATAAGATAAATCTACAAAAGGTAGAATCAAAGAAAGGAGTGATTCAATGAAATTAAAAAGGCTTGCGAAGTTGCGAATGCAAGCAGGGCTAACTCAAACAGAGTTCGCAGAAAAACTAGGGTTATCCATTCAAACTTATAACCATAAAGAAAATGGAATACGGAAGTTTACTCCAGCAGAGATGAATAAAGTATATAAAGTTTTGAAAAGAAGTAACCCAAAATTGAACATGCAGGATATATTTTTTTAATCAAAAAATCTACATAAAGCAGACTGATAATAAGGAGCAGAAATATGGAATTAATTAATCTAACAAAAAAACAAAATGAACAATTGAAAGCCTTACACATTAAGGCAATCGATGATGCACAAGCATATTTAAAAAGCTATGTAATTACAAGAAGTCGCAAAGATTCTGAATTGGTTGAATGTGAATTGGCAAAAGCTAAAGCATATTGGGAATTAGGAAATTTTGAAGAAGACCCACGTTATCGTGAGATGTAATAAGGAGCAGAAACATGACAAACATGGAAACCAAAAAAGCTATATACACAGAAGAGTTTTACAACACATTAAATTTACTGATTAATGCAGAAGATTTTGAAACATTTAGTTGTAAAAGCACTCATATCTCATTTGTATTACAAGTGTTGAGAGAAGTTTACAGTAAAAATGAGTGGGATGGATTTTATGAAAAGGCAATAGATGGGATGGCACAAGCTGCAAGAAGATTGATTCATGGAGCGTAAAAATTAGGAGCAGAAATATGAAAGTAGGAGACCACAGCAAATGGGAGGGGGTTAAACTCCCCCTACTAACAAAAGCACAGCGAAGAGTATTAAAAGAGCGACATAAATCGGCAGTAGATAATGCTGAAACTTGTTTTAGATTTTATATGGAAACAAAAGATGAATTTTATAAATCTTTATATACACTAGCAATGCTAGATGCCGAAATGAATTTTGAGGTAGGGCAATTCGAGCCTGATCCGAGATATGTGGAAATGAATAAGGAGGAATAACATGGCATTAACCAATCTTACAAAAGAACAAAATGAAGAATTAAGAGAAATGCATGTCGAGGCAATGGATGTTTTAGAAGAATTAAAAAAGGCGATTAAAATGGGTGATAAATTGGCAGACCAATTAGGCTTGATTGCTTTTGTCAGAGCTAAAGTATATTACGAATTGGGTGATTTTGAACGAGACTCAAGATTTCGTGAATAAGGAGTAGAAATATGATTGATTTAGAAAAAGTAAAACAAGAATATGATTACAATATGCATTATGCTGAAAAATGGTTAAAGCAATACAAAAAAACACATGATGAGGTTTATAAAACTGGATTTGAGTTAAACATGATGCAGGCAAAGTTATATATTAAATTTTATGGAATCGAACCCGACTCAAGATATTTAGAAATGCAAGAGGAATGGGAAACATTGAAATAAGGAGCAGAAATATGAACAACAAATTAGTCAAGTATGAAGAAAGAACTGTAGAACAAGGGTTTGCATTTCAAAAAGACTGGTGGGGAGAGTTCTCCCCTACTGGTGAACTGGTGATGGTGTATGCGTATCCATTTACACAAATCAATAATTGGGATTGGGGATATAAATGGAGTACTTGCCGAATTTTCTATCCATTTGATGGAAGTTTTGTT
Source organism: Veillonella sp. CHU594 (assembly GCF_003992265.1). Lineage (NCBI taxonomy): Bacteria > Bacillati > Bacillota > Negativicutes > Veillonellales > Veillonellaceae > Veillonella > Veillonella sp. CHU594. Next base: position 172,485 of record NZ_RQVB01000003.1, on the reverse strand, counting down.
GGTGACATTCTTCATATTGACGATGTCCCTGATGAGGTGGCATGGCACTTTTGGGATGTGGCTGAGGAAGATATGTTAGCCAAAAAGGAAGAGATAGAAAAGTGGGCTGAATGGGAGGAGGAAGATGATGAGTGATAAGCGTACATACACAGCCGAGGAAGTTATGGACATGCTCCATTGCTCCAAAAGTACTTTGATGAATTACAAATATAGAGGGGTACTAGTACCAATCAAGGGTGTAAAACCTATGGTATACAGTGCCAAGAATGTACAAGCTTTCATTGATGGTGGTGAAGAGTTCACCCCTTGGGAATTTGAAAATTTAAAACGTGAGAACAATCGATTACGAGAAGAGAACCGCCGATTGAAAGCGAAGTTCTTCAAAGTTCAGAATGTTATCACGGTCGAGGCAGGTGATCTAATAGAACAACTTGCCTACTAACAACATAATATCAAATAAATGAGGTGGCAGAAATGAACGGAAGTGCAAGAAACCCACGCAGTGAATTTGAAAGTTCGCTACGAGGAATAATATTAACGCAAGACCAGTTCGCTGAAAGGCTATGCATTAGTAAGCGAGCGTTTCTGAAATATCTATATGGCGAGTTATATCCACCATGTGATGTAATCGCCAAGGCCATTGAAGAGTTCAACATTCATTCGATGGCAGTATATCACCTAACACATCAATGCCCTATCGCAAGGGTGTACTTAGAAAAGATAAAGGAGTTGATGAAGTGAAAAAGGCAAAAAAAAGAACCCATATCCGATGGGATAGGGTAATAGCAGTAGCTATGATTCCACTAGTTCTAGCATGCATATATTTTAAGGCAGTAGAAGAACCAATTGAATATTACGATACTACGGTGTTAGTACAAGAGGGTGACACCCTATGGGGTATTGCTAAAGACGCCGTAGGCGAGGAAGTAGATGTACGAGATGTAGTTCGCCACATGATTTTAAACAATAATTTAAAGGATGGGGTTATTCATCCAGGTATGACATTAAAAGTAAAGGCGGTGAAACATTGAAAGGAAAACACAAATATGTGGCCAACGTGATTGCCTGCGTTCCTTTGTTGGTCAAGGTGAGGGCAGACGATACAGAAGAGGCGATAGAAAAGATTAGGGCGAAAGTACATAAGAAATTAGATATGGAAATCGACAAAATAGCATTTCGGACTCTAGGCAAATTAGATTAGCAGCGAAAGGGGGTGAGTATATGAAACAGTGGTACGCAGTGGAGGGGTATGTCAAGATTCCGTTTAATATCGCAGTACGAGGTCGAAACCTTGAAGAAATCCAAGAGAACGCAATCGAGGAATTGACACGCAAATATGATTGTGATGCCGAAAATTGCAGAATCGACTATGTAACAGAGGAATAAAAAAAGACCCTCAAAACTGAGGGTCACCGCTCCGAAATAAGGAGCAGAAATATGAACAATTAAATTATACCACACTTTAAATTAAAGCACTAGGAGGAACAGACAGGATGAAGTTATACGAGTTAGCAGAAAATTACAAAGAAGTTGCCACAATGTTGGAGCAGGTCGAGATGGGTTCGGAAGATTGGCAAATGATCCAAGATACATTAGAGGCCATTGATGGTGAGTTCGACATCAAGGTGCAGAATATCTGTGCATTGGTAAAAGAATATAAGTATAACGTTGAGACCGTCAAGGCCGAAAAGAAACGGCTTGATGAGGTCGCACGAGGTTATGACAATAAGGCTCAATGGTTGGAATCATATTTACAAGAACAATTAGAGAAAACGGGCAACCTCAAAAGTACTATGTTATATGGTCCGCACAAGCTAACGTTTAGAAAAGGTGTATCTACAGAGGTAACAGATATGAATGCACTACCTATCGAGTTTATCAAAACTAAGGTAGAGGCAGATAAAACAGCCATCAAGAAAGCATTACAAGAGGGCATTGAAGTTACTGGAGCTAGATTAGTTGATACAACAAGTTTAAAGGTCACAATTGGAAAGGATGAGAAATAGATGGGAACAACAAGTATCTATAGTGCATTGAACTATATCCAATCAAATTTAAAAGCACCGAAAGGGCAATTCAATAGTTTTGGAAAGTACCACTACCGCAGTTGCGAGGATATTTTGGAGGGAGTTAAACCTCATTTAAAAGAAACCAATACGTGCCTTGTAATCAGTGATGAGATTGTGACAATCGGAGACCACAATTACATCAAGGCAACCGCCACGTTGTATGGTGCAGACGGTGGAGCGGTAGCCAATAGTGCATTTGCCAAAGAGCCGTTAGATAAAAAGGGAATGGATCCAAGCCAAATCACTGGTGCTACATCCTCTTATGCGAGGAAGTATGCGTTGAATGGATTATTCTGCATAGATGATACCAAGGACGCAGATACAGACGCATACACGGCTAATACAACGCAAACAAAAGTTAAAGCAAAAGCACCAGAGACAAATTCGATTAAAGAAAAAAGAATTAAGGAAGAATATTTTAATTCCATTAAACAGCAAATGGGAATAAAAGGAATTGACAACAAAACGATTGGTGAACAGATGATGAAGATGTTCGGAAAACAAAATTCCAAAACATTAAGCGAAGAAGAATTAAAAGCACTACTTAATTGGGCTACTAATTATGAAGTGGCAAGTTGATAGCTTGCAGATAGTCAAAACTCCAGTGGGTGCTATGTTGATGGTGCCCGCAGGGGTTGAGGTACTTAATCATATCCAACAAGATAAAAAGTATAACATAGAATTAAAGTTACACCGTGAAAGACGGTCACTGACTGCCAACAGTTATTGTTGGGTGTTATGCCAAAAGATAGCTGAGGAATTATCAAAACACGGTACATATACAAGCCGTGAGGACGTGTATAGGCAAGCAATCAAAGGTTGCCAAGCCTTTACACCTATGCCAATCAAGGCGGAGGCTGTAGAACGATTTACAGAGATATGGCAATCGAATGGTATAGGTTGGATCGTTGAGGATGTAGGAAACAGTAAATTAAACGGATACAAAGTAATACATGCCTATTATGGCAGTAGCACTTATGACACCAAGGAAATGGCAAGGCTCATTGATTGCTTAGTATCTGAGGCTACAGCATTAGGAATAGAAACAAAAACACAAGAGGAAGTGAACAGCCTATTAGAAGATTGGGAGGCGATGGATGAACAAAAGCAAGGCGGATGACAATAAATTATATCAGCGAACAAGGAAATGGGCGATAGAACGTGATGAGGGCTTATGCGTATTATGTAAAGCACCTGCAACAGAAGTACATCACATTCTATTTAGATCTAGAGGCGGTGACAGTCGCTTGTCTAATCTAGCATGCCTATGCAGAGAATGTCACAATATGGCACATGGTAGTTACCATGAAGAGGTTTATAAAACGTTAAAGGAGCGAATCAAATGAGACATGATAAACTAATAAAATTTATGGTTGCACAACGAATTAAGTTTTATGAAGAACGAAAACAATTCGGATATAGTTACAACGAAGAATTAAAAGAGTTGCATGCAGTACTGGACATGATTGATGGATTGGCGAGATTAGAGGAAGAGGACGATACGCAAGGCATTTCATTGCATCGACTCATGGAAATATTGTTGAACAGCAAAGACGACGAAGATATAGAAGAATAAACAGGGTGCATTTATGAATTATATGGCGGAACTTAATGCATTTGATGATTGGGTCGATGAAAACGAGAGTCTATCACCTACAGCACGTTTGCTTTACATTCAATTATTGCAAAGGTGCAACAAGGCTAGATGGGTTCAACCTTTTACAGTATCTTTATCACGCCTTGCATTCAAGACAGGCTTATCAATTTCAGGTGTTCAAAAAGCGAGAAATCAGTTGAAACAATATGGGTTGATTGATTGGAAATCAAGAAGTGGCCAACAATCTGCTGAGTATACAATTACATCACTTGTTGGTACTGAGTACCAACAAACGTACCAACAACAGGAACAACAACAGTACCAACAAGTGGAACAACAACCGTATCAACAACCGTACCACATAGAAAGACATAAGACTAAAGACATAAATACTACTTCTAACGAAGTAGTATGTGTGGAACAAATCGAAGATGATCCAAAACCAAAACGAAAATCTAAGGCGAAACCATTTGTCAAACCAACCATTGAAGAAATTAGAGCGTACATTGATGAAAAGGGTGTATCTGTAGACGCAGAAAAGTTCTACCATTTTTACGAATCTAAAGGGTGGATGGTTGGCAAGAACAAGATGAAGAGTTGGACATCTGCTATTCAAACATGGGCGAGAGGAAGTGACAAGAATAAACGTACAAGCACTGATGGAGAGACTAAACCTAAACAGGACAAATACGCTCACCTCTATTTACGATGAGATTGAATTGCGAGAGTATCTAATGCAGGACAAGGTGAAGTTAGTGGAGGGAGCGACTGAACGACCTCTATTTAATATTAGGGTGAGCCAGTATATCGAAAGTAAGCGAATGTGTAGTAAGTGTACTGGTGGCGAGGGTTGCCAAACTAAAGGAGTAATGACACGCATGCATGATGATGGTGAATTGTATGTGCTGAAATGTGGCTTATATGGTTCGTGGAGGAATCAGAAAAAGTTGGAAAAAGTCATGTTGCAGGCAAACATACCTAATGCTTATACGAATACGACCCTTGAAAACTACAGAAAATACACTAAAGAGAGCGAGATAGCACATGCCTATATGATTACGCTAGCTAATGATGAAAACACGCAAGGAGCGTATATTTTCGGTGCTAGTGGGTTAGGCAAAACACATCTTGCCATTGGGTTGCTAAAAAAAAGGATGGAGCGAGGGCGAACTGGCTTATTTGTGGTAGTGCCTGAACTTATGGAAAGTTTGCGAAGATGTCTACGTGAAAATGGTGATGATTTTGAAATACTGCAAGCACTCTATAATGTCGATTGCCTAATATTGGATGATCTAGGAGCAGAAAAGGCTACAGAGTGGGTAGCAGAACGATTATACCTTGTTATTAACCAACGATATTTAAATAATCGTATGACAATCATAACAAGTAATTGCACTCCGCAGGAGATGGAGGAACGATTGGGTCAGCAGGGTAAGCGGATTACATCAAGAGTGCTTGAGATGTGCAAAATTATTCCTTTAGTTGGCGAAGATTATAGAATTTTAAAAGCAGAAGGAGAACGGTAATGAACGATAATGTAAATAAACCTGAATATTACAACCGAGGAAAGATTGAGGTATGGGAGTTCATAGAAGATCAAGGGTTGGATTACCACACAGGGAATGCGGTCAAGTATATTGCGAGAGCAGGATTCAAAGATCCATCGAAAGAGGTTGAGGATTTGCAAAAGGCAATCGCATTCTTGGATCGGAAGATTAAAGTTTTGGAAGGTACAACCAATGTGAACACAAAAATTACAAATTTTCTAGACTTTACAGAAACGTTAACATCAAAGCAACGTGAATTTTTAGAAAATAAATTCAATGTATGTGTGGATATGTTAAGCGCAGCTATTGATAATTGTATAAGAGAAGAAACAATGCATGCGGAAAAAGAGTGCATTAAATGGTTCCATTCAATGTTGACATATTCAAGTTTGATAAAGTGCAAACCAGTCCAACAAAAGGTAACGGATTTATTTAAAGAATTGCAAGACATTGGTATTTTTTAGAAGTGATAGAAAGGAGCAGAAATATGGCGAAAAAACAAACATGCGTAGATTGTGGCAAACAATTCTTGCCGAAGTACAACCACATTGAACGGTGCGAGGAATGCGAGCGGATCCACCGCAAACAGAATTTGACGATTGGCCAAGTATTAATATTGCAAGGAATGGAGCAGAAAATCGAGGAACAGCGAGTGCGAGATGGCTATTACCCTTTTACACATACATGCGTAGTATGTGGGAAGAAGTTTGGAAATAATAGAAGTAATTCAACGACATGTAGTGATAGATGTAGGAGAAAGAATCGATATGCAAAAGCGGTGGCAAGGAAACAAGCACAGAGCATGCAGGCTCATGTGTAAGAAATTTGATAGCAAGTACTGGAGGCGAATCAGTGAATACAGAGCGTAAAATCAAGACAGAATTATATTGCGATAATTTTCAAAACTATAAACGGTATGGGATTCCAAAAGCACAATTAGTGATTGCAGACATTCCCTACAATTTAGGCAAGAATGCGTATGCTAGTAATCCAATGTGGTACAACGATGGGGACAACAAGAAAGGCGAAAGTAAATTAGCAGGCAAAGCATTCTTCAATACCGACCACAATTTCAATATTGCCGAGTACTTCCATTTCTGTAATCGGCTACTAAAGAAAGAGCCAAAAGAAAAGAAGAAAGCACCATGCATGATTGTATTTTGTAGCTTCCAACAGATGCCGATGATTATTGAATATGCTAAAAAACATGGATTTAAAAACTACATTCCGTTATTCTTCATCAAAAATTATTCATCGCAAGTGTTGAAGGCAAATATGCGACCAGTAGGGGCAACAGAATATGCCTTGATACTTTACCGAGATAAATTGCCGAAGTATAACAATAACGGGAAAATGCAATTTGATTGGATGGAATGGCGAAGAGATAAAAAGAAAGATGTGCCAAAAGTCCACCCTACACAGAAGCCTACAAATGTAATTAAACGATTGATTGAGTTATTTACGGACGAGGGTGATGTTGTGATAGATCCAGTCGCAGGAAGTGGGGTAACGCTCCGATGTGCTAGAGAATTAGGGCGTAGCAGTTATGGATTTGAAGTTTCCAAGGAATTTTACAACAAGGCAGTCAATGAGATGTTAGCTGTTAATGAGTGGCAAGAACCGTTGTTTTAAGGGGTAGAAATATGAGTAAAGAAATTGGATTTTATACACGAATAGATGGTCGATTTATAATCGAAATGAAAGACTGGATAGGAGAGGATTTTGAAGATGTAGAGCTAGTTTTACAAAAAGAAATTAATAAGGCGTTGAGGTTCATTAATGCAAATTTTGAATTTAATATAGCTATAGATGAAATAAATCATATTTTAAATTGTCCTTATAAAGCGGAGTAGGAAATAATGCGGAATGACATAGTAAAAGAACATGACCGAATCATTGGCGAATGTGTTACAGAATTAAATGACATGTTATACCACGTTCACGCATACATCCCTAGGGTGGTTAAGGAATTGGACATCGAAGAGGCGAAAGAGCAAGCAAAAGAAAATGATGAAGAAGAAAGACCACCAATCGTGTATTCAGATTTGGTGATTGAATCTATAACGGCTAATTTAGATCTAGCAAGCCAAATTATCTTTTATATTCAAAGTACAAAACATGCATGGAATAATAAGAAAACAGTACCACGGCTTACGGTCGTTGCTAGCTTGTTAACCTGCTGTATTGTGCAATTAGAAAAGAATGTAGATGCTAAAGAGTATGCAGTGGCATTTCTTATGCAGTTGAAGTATGTGCGTGAGATGGTGAGACATCTGATTAATGTGTTGTGGGGGTGATAATATGAAGATAATGATTACTATGCTATCACAATTGACAGTATTAAAGAGAAAAGTAGTATACGACTGTACAAAGAGGTGGGCATATTATTTAAAAAGTAAAACGGCTAAAAAACGAATTATCGGAGCAGACAAAGCGATAGATTTAGTAATAATGGGATTAATTAGAAAGAATAAAGGAAAGTGATGAGATGGATGGAATAGAACCGCTTAATCATTATAACGGTGATAAAGCACTATATTTAGCAAAAACAATCCATAGAATTTATGATTATGTAGATTTTTTCAAAGAACCAAAAGCAAGATGTGTTGGCATTGTTAAGGCGTACAAATTAATGGTTAAAGGATTTCAAAAGAATAATGCAAAGAAAATGTAAAGGAGTAGGAGTATGGAATATGGCAAAGAACTAAATATTAGTTACGATGCAATCGTGGAGTTACATAATAATGCTGAATTTTTGAAACGTGAAATGCAATACATCATGAACCATAGCCGTCATCATAAAAAGATTAAAGCACATGCGATGGTATTGCATTCTGTATGCGATACAATCGTTGCATTTACGATGTGTTGGTCAGAAAATGAGTGCAAATGGGATACATTTATTGTTGAATTGATGGGTTGCTGTTATCTATTCTTTGGGATTTATAATAGCATGAGATTGGGATTGTATGACGTATTCGACGCTTGTTATAACAGCAATGAATTGCGTGATGCATTCAATTGGATGGTTAAAGTTTTGAGCAAATCCACTGAACAGGTTATGTTGAAAGAACGAGACATATGGATTGATGGAAAATAAAGGAGAATACATGAAAATAAAGATTAAGAAAACACATCCAAATGGAAAGATTCCAACATATGCAACAGATGGATCTTGTGCATTCGATTTCTATAGTGCGGAAAATATGATGATTATAAACTCAGATGTGCATACAATCAATTTAGGCGTGGCAATGGAAGTGCCTCAAGGGCATGTATTGTTGTTATTCCCGCGTTCGAGCATTGGCATGAATACAGGATTCCGAATGGCTAATAGTGTTGGAGTTATTGACAGCGATTACCGAGGCACAATTCATGCCATGTATGAAAATATTATTGATGCACCTCAATACATCAAACAAGGAGACAGAATAGCACAAGGAATTATCGTACCGATTCCAAAAGTGGAATTTGAAGAAGTAGAAGAGTTATCAACCACTGAACGTGGCGAGGGTGGATTTGGTAGCACTGGAGTATAGACGTGACAGAATATGAAGTAGAAGAACTGAAAGCAGAAGTTTTAGACTTAATTATGACGATGGCATATTGGCCAGGCAATAACGATGAAAAGTTTTGGGATATACAATGTAATACGTGGCCACTGCTTAAACAGTTGAAGCCTGTGCTCAATGAGGATGAGTATGAAAAGTTATATAAAATGTACGAGCAGGCGATTATGTGGGGGTGAATAGGTGAAACGAAGATATTTAAATAGTAGGAACAAGCAAAACGTATTATTGCTAGCATGTATGAACCAAGAATCAAAGAACATGATAGAATCATTCAACCTAACAGGGGAATGGAAACGTAAGGCAAATACGATTGCCACGTTTGCAGAAAAGCTGATGTACCATGTAATTGAACATCTTGACGAAGAGCAACGAAAACAGTTAACACGGTTAGTAAACCATTATGAAGTTAAGACAGTACAGACATCTGCTTACACAAAGAAAGAGGAAGAGGAAAGCGACGAGTACTTAAACACATTCGCAGAATATGCCATAGGTGGTGCATGTACTAATTGTGAAAGAGAGGATTACAAAAAATGTGATCTAAGGACAGCACTCATACATGCAGGAATGCCAGTATTTGATGAGTGTTCAGAGTGTTGCCCGTATAAGGTGCAGACATGAAGAATGCACTACGGATAGAGTGCGACTTCGTATATCTGAATGAGTACATAAACAAGGAACGGCAGAATAAGTATGTGGCTGCTAAAATCAAGGATGATTTGACAAACCAAGTAATGTATCAATGTTTGCAAAGCAGATGGATCAGACCGAAAGGCAAGGTAGATATGCTATTCAAGTGGCATGTAAAAGGTCGACATGATAGCGATAACATAGCCTTTGCAAAGAAATTCGTATTAGATGGCATGGTTAAAGCGGGTGTATTAGAAAACGATAATCCGAAATGTGTTAGGCATTTGGCAGATTATATTTACAGAGATTTACATAAGTCAGAAATTGACTGGGTAGAAGTAATATGGGAGGAAGTAGACGATGAATAGTGTTCAATTAATGGGAAATTTAGCGAAAGATGTTGAGTTAAGATATACGCAGACTGGTAAGCCAGTAGCCACATTCACTGTAGCTGCGACAAATGTTTACAAGGATCCGAACGGCGATGCGAAAGAATTTACAGCCTTTGTGAATTGTGTGGCGTGGGGCAAGAATGGCGAATATATGAGCCAATTCATGAAAGGGCAAAAGGTATTTGTACAAGGACGACTACAAACACGCTCCTATGAGGCACAGGATGGCACAAAACGATATGTAACAGAAGTCGTTGCAGATTTCTGTACAGGATATGCAAGCCAACCACAGCAACAGGGGCAAGGTAATTTTGATATGATGGCCAATACTGAACCACGAGAGGAATTGCCGTTTTAATAATTAGGGATGTAGTAAGACAAAACCACCCTATCAAGTGATGGGGTGGTATTCGTGCGTGTTATGGTAAAGGAGACAGATATTGATTAGCAAGAAAGAGCAAAGAGCATGGTCAAAAGAACGATTGAGTAAATTAACCAAAATTAGAGAAGAAGGCAAATGGGCGAGTTTCCAAATTGAAAAGTTAAAACGAGAGATGGGGCCAAGAGAATTGAATGGATCTAGCCTAAGCGGAGAGGGTGGCGGAGGATACCAAGCACCGACAATGGAGCAGTTAACCAAGCTACAGGAATTATACGACCAACTGGAGGAATACAAGGAGCGGTCAATTAAATTAGAATTAGAAACATTAAGGATTATTGACAAAATTGATGATGGAATATTAAGGGTGATATTAAAACGAGTATACATCAGTGGCCAACGGTTGAGAAATATGTATAAGAGTATAACACCGTCATATGAAACGGTTAAGCAGTGGCACTCCGAGGCGTTGGTTCAATTTTATGTAAAATCTCATGAAATTTCCCCCACAAATACACCTAAATACACCTAAATACACCTAAAGACTGTGATATAATATAAAATGTGATAAGTGGGAAATCGGAGCTCATTTAACACTTCCTCTAATAACATACAAAAGCAAAAGTAGCATTATCCATTAGCTGGGATAGTGCTATTTTTGTACCTTTTTTCTATTATTTATCTTTACGTTTTAATCATAAAGTGTTATAATATAAGTATAGAAAGGAGGTGAAGATGTGAAAGAGTTTTATGATTCATTATTTGAAATAGTTTCATTCCTTGCCAATATGATTGCAGTACTAACTGGAGCATATCAAGGGTATAAGAAATTAAAGCAAATTTTGAAAAATAAAAAACCCTCTAAAAGGAATCAACGGCGAAAACGTAAATAACCTATAGAGGGTATACAGAGGGGGATCAATCCCCCAATGTATCTCAATTGTATCACGTCAAACAGGATGAAAACAAGAACAAAAAAATTATTATTGTTGGCATTGGCTATTGTTTCATTTGTATCTAATCTTTATTCGGGGATGAATTGGAGCTCATGGATTAATGGTGCATTCATTGGTTACCTTTATAAAATGTGGTTAGGTGATAAGAATGCCTAGAGGTGGAGTACGAGAAGGTGCAGGTCGCAAGGTCGGATGGCGTAAAGGGTATAGCGAGGCTAGACAAGGTCACCAATTGCGATTACATGAAGATGAATGGCAAGTAGTGAAAGCCTTTTCTACACTAGTCAAGAAAGATATAGACAAGGCAAGGCAAAAGCTAGAAGAATTACAAGAAGAAATGAAATAATGTACAAGGACGCTTAGAAATGGGCGTCCTTTTGTATTGCATGAAAGGTGGTGAGGGTTTGACAAAAATAGCGTGTTGCAAGAAACAATGCTTGAATAATAAGCATGGCGTGTGTACTGCTAGCGACATCGTATATGATGGCCGTTGTCAGACTTTCACAACGCCTAATGATAGCATGCGTGCAGATGTGCATATGGTATATCGTGTGCATGGAAAGATTAAATCGAAGAAAGGGCAGATATTGCGATGAATATTGTAGAATTAAGCATTCATGATCTAGTGCCGTATGAGAACAACCCACGGAATAATATAGAGGCTGTTGAGTATGTGGCAAATAGTATCGAGAAATTCGGATTCAAAGTGCCAATCGTGGTAGATACAAATAATGTGATTGTCGCAGGGCATACACGGTACATGGCAAGTAAGAGGTTAGGACTGGAGACAGTGCCATGTATTGTAGCAGATGATTTGACGGAAGAGCAAATAAAAGCATTCCGTTTGGCTGATAACAAAGTATCAGAGATTGCTACATGGGATGATGAATTATTAGCGATTGAGTTAAGCGATATTGTCGATATAGATATGTCCGACTTTGGTTTTGTTGATTTATCGGACGTTGTCGCTGAAAGTGACGATACATATACAACCGACATAAATATTCCTCAATATGAACCTACTGGGGAGAACGTAGCATTGGGTGCTTGTCTTGATGACAGTAAAACAGAGTCACTACTTATGGAGATAGAGAATAGCAATTTATCTGCAGAAGAAAAAGATTTTTTGCGAAAAGCTGCACAACGTCACAATGTATTTAATTACAAAAACATTGCCAACTACTATGCGAATGCTAGTGAGGAAATGCAGGAGCTTATGGAGCGGTCAGCTTTGGTCATTATTGACTACGAGGACGCAATCCGCAATGGATATGTGCAACTATCGAGTAGCTTAGAGACGATATTAGGTGAGGACAATGAATGAGAAATTTGCGGTATTCATATTAAGCCATGGACGACCAAACAACATAATCACACTTAATACACTCAAAAAATGTGGGTACACTGGAGAATGGTATATCGTGATAGACAACGAGGATGATACAGCCGAGGAATATTACAAAAACTTTGGTCGAGAACGAGTGATTATGTTTGACAAGTTAGCAGTAGCACAAACATTCGATACTGCTGATACGTTTGAAGATAGACGAACTATCGTATATGCAAGAAATGCTTGTTTTGAGATTGCCAAAAAGTTAGGCATAAAATATTTCTTGGAGTTAGACGATGACTATACAGGATTTATGCACCGATATATTGACGGTGACAAGCTAAGAAGTATATCGACTAAAAACCTTGATAAGGTATTCGACATGATGATTAAATTCATGAATGATACAGGTGCAATCACAGTGGCATTTGCACAAGGCGGTGACTTAATCGGTGGAGTGAGCAATAAAAACTTCCATAAGAAAGTATTAAGAAAAGCGATGAATAGTTTTTTCTGTGATGTAGACAAGCCGTTTCAATTCTTAGGCAGAGTGAATGAGGATGTAAACACATACACTCTATTAGGACAACAGGGCAAACTCATTATGAGTATTAGCGAATTCATGCTGAATCAAAAGCAAACCCAATCTAATGCAGGAGGGATGACATCCACATATTTGGATAATGGGACGTATGTAAAATCATTCTATAGTGTGATGTATTCACCATCATGTGTGCGTGTAGCTACGATGGGCGATAAACATATGAGGTTACATCATCAAGTGAACTGGGATACATGTACACCAAAGATATTGAATGAGAAATACAAGAAAGGGGGCGAACGCAGTGGCTAAAATGGGGCGACCGCCTAAGAAGATAGACCAACAACAATTCGAGGGGATGTGCCAAATACAGGCTACGCAAGAAGAAATATGCCTTGTATTGGGGATAACGGATAAGACGTTAAATACATGGTGTCGTAAAACATATGGCACAACATTTTCCGAAATTTTCAAACAAAAGCGAGAACTGGGAAAGATTAGCTTACGAAGAAAACAGTGGAAACTAGCAGAAAAAAATGCAACGATGGCCATATTCCTTGGTAAACAGTATTTGGGCCAACGAGATTATAGCGAAGTCGAGGTAAAAGCCGATATCAACAACCCATTTGATGGGGTGAGTACCGAAGATATTAAGAAGTTGATAGGCGAGGCGTAATCATTTATATATTGTTGCCAAAGAATGGGGGTGAGTTGGATGCAAGTTGATGACAGAATCATAAGACAGGGACGAATTGAGTTAGCAAGGCGAGAGTTTTTTTATTTTTGCAATTTGTTAGCACCCGACTTTTACAAAAAGGAAAGAATGTATCTAGTGGAGTTGTGCAAGGATCTGCAGGAGTTCTATGAAAGTAATAAAAAGGTGTTGATTATTAACTTGCCTCCATAGCTTAGGCACGGAAAAAGTAGAACTGCTCAAATGCTAGTCAAGTGGATACTAGGTACACATCCGCATGAAAAGATAATGACAGGGAGTTATAACACCACCTTATCTACAATGTTTGCAAAGAATGTTAGAAATGATATTCAGATGATTAAGGCGGACAAAGATGTAATCGTATACAGTGACATATTCCCTAACACACGCATAAAACGTGGTGATGGCAGCATGGACATGTGGAGTTTAGAGGGTGGTTATAACAGCTATCTTGCAACATCTCCTAGTGGTACTGCTACAGGCTTTGGTGCTAGCTTACTGATACTAGATGACATCATAAAGAATGCGGAAGAGGCTTATAACGAGAATGTAAAGGCTAAGCATTGGGATTGGTTCACTAATACGATGTTATCGAGGTTAGAAGAGGGTGGTAAGATAATAATCATCATGACACGATGGGCTAGTGATGACTTAGCAGGGCGAGCGATTGAACACTTTGGAGAACGTGCCAAGGTGATTACGATGAAAGCCTTGCAGGACGATGGCACGATGTTATGCGATGAAGTATTAAGCCTACAATCATACCGAGATAAAGTATCGGCTATGGGTGAAGATATCGCCAGTGCGAACTATCAACAGATACCGATTGACCTCAAAGGGTGCTTATATAGTGGGTTTAAAACGTATGATAAGTTACCACCGCTTGAAATGATTAAAACCTACACGGATACTGCAGACCAAGGGTCAGATTACCTATGTAGCATTACCTATGGCGTATATAAGAACGAGGCATACATTCTTGATGTGATTTATACCAAAGAATCAATGGAGATTACCGAACCACAGGTAGCAAGGGCAATTTATGACTATAATGTGGCGATTGCTGACATTGAAAGCAATGGCGGTGGCCGTGGATTTGCTCGAAGTATAAGGCGAATACTGGAGCAAGTTTACAACAGTAACCGTACAAAGATAGTAGCTTTCCACCAATCCAAGAACAAGGAAAGCCGTATATTATCGCAGGCAACATGGGTTATGGATCACATCTATATGCCTATAGATTGGCAGGGGCGATGGAAAGACTTTGCCAAGGCAATACTACGCTTTCAACGAGAGGGCAAGAATGAAAATGATGACGCACCAGACGCATTGACAGGGGTTGCAGAGAAGATTAATGCACCTACATTGCGTAGTGGTCGAGTTAACTTATATTAAGGGGTGAGATAATGGCAGACAGAGTACAGGAGCAATCAGTCAAAATAGATGAATATACACTGCTCCGAGATGCCTATCATGGTAACGGTATATTTAGCTATGGCAAGGGCATACAACAGCATGCTAGGGAAAGCGTAGAGAATTATATCAAGCGTCAATCTTTGGCTTATTATTGGAATTATACAAGGCCAGTGGTCGATGCCACGGTAGACCCGATATTCAAAGATGAAATCAAGCGAGATTGGAAACAAAACAAATTATTCCCACTATTCCTTGAGAACGCAGACCACGCAGGAACACGGCTACAGGAATACATGAGACGTGTGGCAGTTATGGCTAAGCTATATGGGGTTGTGTATGTGTTAGTGAATAATACAGAGAATCTAGCTACAACTTTACAAGGGAATATTACGAATGAGAATTATCCATTCGTTACAGAGATATTGCCTAACGATGTGGTGTCTTGGAAGTTGGATGAAAACGGAGCAATCCTTGAATTTGTATTCCGCCAAGTCGGTGAGTTTACAGAGGCAGGTAAGCAGTACATCTACCATCGATGGGATAGAGAAACATGGTCGACGCATAAGACACAAACCATGAATGCTGACGATGTGATACATCAAGGTGTGCATGGTTTGGGTGTAGTACCTATCGTGCAATGGTTCGGACGTGCTACACCTCCGAATGTAATTAAACCTCCGAGCGAGTTCATTAGTATTGCTCAGACTAACTATTCACTATATCAACTGTGCTCATGGCATACGCAGTTATTGGTTGACCAAGCATTTAGTATTCTGACATACCCCGATGATGGGAATATGACGGATAATTTGACGATAGGTACGGATAACTTATTAGCATATCCTGCTGAGAGTTCTAAAGCACCTGCTTTCATTTCTCCTGATGCCTCACCTGCTAATATGCTAACGAATCAAATGGACAGACATATTCAAGAAATATACAGAATGAGTGGCATGGATAGTGTAGTGGGCGTTCAATCTGCTAAGAGTGGTGTTGCTAAGCAATGGGATTTCCAACGAATTAATCAACGATTGGCAGACTTTGCCGTTCAATGTGAGAGTACTGAACGAAAGATAGTACAATTATTTGAGTTATGGACAGGCGAAACGACCGATTTCACGTGCGAATATCCACGTGATTTTAGTATCAATGATGTAACTGAATCACTAGGGCAAGCACAATCTGCAATTGATTTGAACCTTGGATCCAATGCGTTTACTGTAGAGGTGGCCAAGAAAGTATTAGAGGCGTACATGCCTAATATCGAACCCGATATATACGATACAATCGTGAAAGAGGTCGAAGAAAGCACAGCTCAAGCTAAGCAAGATAGCGAGTACAGTAATTTATTGAACCATGCTAGTATGTTGCAAGCATTAGGCGGAGATGACGAGGACGATGGACAAGACGAGTCAGAAAATAGACACCTTAATTAGTGGGTTCAAGAGCGTTGTTGCATATCTGCTGACACAAGGATTTGATGTAGATAGTGCGATAGAACAAGCCTATCAACTATACCCAGTCATGGATGGCATGAAAGAGTCGATAGTCGATGATATGGTGAAAGGCTTTATGAGCGGTTACATCAATGCAGGGGTGGCGGTAGGGGTCGATACTGGTAGCATTCCATATTCCAGTGAATCCATATCTACCGCTATGCAACGAGCATGGGCAAAAGATAATTTGAACCTATCTACACGGCTACACAGTAGAGGGAAAGCTGTACGCAAGGAAGTAGGCGACATACTCAAGGCAACCATTGGCAAGGGTAACACTAACAAGAAGATAGCTAGCGAACTATTCAACCGAGGTGTGATTGATACAGCTGACTTGCCACAATTCATGGATCAAGTGGCAAAACTCCCCATAGAAACTAGTGCAGAGGAAAAACGAAAGCTATTACGCAAAGTACAAAGGCAAGTAAGCAAGCGAACCACAGCAGGATTGAGGGCAGGATATAGCGAGGTCATAAAAGCCGTAGAGAGTGACAACCAACAAAAGCTAGATAAGGCGATAGAGATTGCGACCGAAGAAAAGACACGATACCATGCCGAGAGGATAGCACGGACAGAGACCGCAAGGGCATATGCTGATGGTCAAGTATCTAGGTATAAAGATGATGATGACATAGTCGCCTTTCAATGGAAGTTAGGAACTAGACATCCAGTATTTGATATTTGCGACTTTTACGCAAATGCAGACCTTTATGGCATGGGTAAGGGTGTTTACCCTAAAGATAAAGTGCCTACATTGCCAGCACATCCGCATTGTATGTGTAGGCTCAAGCCTATCGTTGATGGTATGATTGATAATTCTATACATAAGGAGAATATCAATGATGGTGGCATGGATCTATTGAAATCCTTATCAGTGAAAGAGCAAGAAAGATTGCTAGGCGTACACGGTCGAGTAGCGGTGCTAGAGGGCAAGGCACGGTGGCAAGACCATTTGCGAGGGTGGGATAATGGAAAGTTCGAGGTAAGGACACCGAAAAGAGACTATAAACGCTTGAAAGAGGGCGTTAAAGGTGTTAGACTGAAACTAGAAGAGCAAATATTGCCTAAAGAATATTCGTTCAAAGATAGAAATGAGATGAACCATTATCTAAAAGAACGATTTGGAGTTGGATTTGAAGATAAAGATTTGAAAAAAGTAAAGCCAGAAACCATAATGGCTAATATCGCTCATTTAATGAAATTAGAAGATGAGTTCAATGCTATTGGCAATTACATTAAAAGTGGCGGTAATTGGTCATACACTGCTGATGGCAACATGAGTAGAAAAGCGGTAGCATGTGTTTTTTGGACCAGTACGTATGACAAAAAATTCTTCGAAATGGGATTGAATTTAACACCTAAGTATTTCAAAATATCAATTGATGAAGTTAAGAGTTTAGTACAACGCAACGAAAAAGCGAATTGGTGGATGAAGTCGGACGAAGATAAAGCTCATTTGCAAACGATTACACATGAATATGGTCATATTATCCATAATCAGTGGATGAACAAGACGGGCGGTGATATAACCCGTGAAGTGCAAAAATTAATTAAACAACAAGCGACTGTAGATGGCATTGAGTATTCTGATGTGTTGGAAAAGTATGTTAGCCGATATGGGCAAAAAAATGAAAGAGAGACATTCGCAGAGTTATTTGCACATGCTATGTTATGTAGCGAGCCTAATCCATTGGCATTACGTTTGAAAGAATGGATCAATAAGGAGATGAAATAACATGATGGACATGCCGTATTTTTTAGAAAATGAAGAATGGTATAAGGAATACAGAGATGAAAGAGGGCGATTGAAGTTTAAACTAACAGACAAAGCACCTCAAAAGGCTGTTGATTCGTATAATGAGTATTACAAAGATTTGAAATACGCAGAAGAAAACAATATCAATTTATAACCACTTGCATTAGTAAGTGGTTTTTTCATGCAAAAAATTAAGGAGGAATAATGAAAGCGTTGTTACTTACTCAAATATTGTTTATATGCTTGCAAAACGGTGGATATACGCAAATGCCGTGGTACATATTATTTGCACCACTCTACATAGGGTTAGCGATTGGAGTATTGGGGCTAATATGCTTGTTATGTGGAGCAGTAATAGCATATAAGGAGAACAAATGATGGGATACATTGCGTTTATGCTTTATGCCACATGGATTATGGCATTCATCGTGTTGTTGATGTTGCTATACGCTTGCGTTGTCGAATGGAAAGAAGATAGAGACGAGCGAAAGCGACAGGAATGGTTAAATAAATATACAAGGTAATTAGCACTCTAGGCACTAGCCTATGGGTGCTTTAATATTGCCATTTTGGTATTGTTGGGCGAAAACTAACAAGACTGTAGGCGTGAGGTGTGGCTCACGAAAAACAAGCGAATCGTGAATTTAAGAAAAGGAGTTAAGCGATGACAAAAGAAGAATTAAAAGCACTAGGATTAACGGATGAACAAGCAGAAGCAGTGGTTGCAGATTATGGCAAGAATTACGTAAGTAAACCACAATTCAATGCTCAATTACAATCGTTGAAAGACGAAAAGAAGAAAGTCGAAGAATTAACGGAAATGCAGAACGATTTAAAAACTAAGTTAGAGGGCTTTACATCTGCTGGTGCGAATAGTGGTGCTGATATTGCCAAGTTACAAAATGATTTGAAGAAATTACAGCAACAGTACGAGGACGCAGAGAAAGCAAGACAAGAAGAACAGGATAAGCGGGTGCAGTCCGAGATTACAACGCAAGTAGTCGATGCCTTGAGTAAACATAACGCAGTGGATCCGAACACCCTAGCACAATTAATCATTCCAAAAGTAACTGTAGGGGAAGATGGTGCATATTCTTATACAGATGATAAGGGTAATGCACATTCTATCGCTGATGGTACTAAATCATGGCTTGATGGCAATGCGTGGGCCGTTAAAAGCACGCAAAAAGCAGGTAGTGGTCACAATCGAGGAAATAATGACGGTGGCCAACCTATGGGGTTAAGAGCGTCAATTGCGAATGCGATTGGGGTTCAAGAGTAATTAATTAAAGGAGAACAAAATGGCAGTTACATTAGTTGAGGCAAAAAAGAACGTGCAAGATGATTTGCAGATTGGGATTATTGACGAATTCCGAAAATCCAATTTCTTATGGGATACTTTGACATTCGATGATGTGGTATCCCCTACAGGTGGTGGAGCAACGTTGACGTATGCATACACACGTTTATTGACACAACCTACGGCGTCCTTCCGCGAAATCAATCACGAGTACACACCACAAGAAGTAACACGCCAAAAATTCACTGCTGATTTGGCAGTATTTGGTGGAGCATTCGAAATCGACCGTATCATTGCCAATATGGGCGGTATTGTTGATGAGGTGCAATTGCAGTTACAACAAAAGATTAAGGCAGCATCTGCATTATTTAATGAAACAGTAATCAATGGTGATTCTGCATTAGGTACACATGCGTTTGACGGCTTAGAGAAAGCATTGAAAGGATCTTCCACAGAGATTAATGCAACAGGGCAAGCGATTGATTTATCTACGTCTGACAAAGTAACAGAGAATGCGGTTAAATTCTTAGACCAATTAGATGAGTTTTTATCTGCATTAGATGGTCGCCCAGGTGCATTGATGGGTAATTCTAAATTAATCAACAAAATTAAAGCAGTAGCACGCCGTACATCTATGTATACGCAAACGGATGACGCATTTGGTCGTCAAGTATCTACATATGATGGTATTCCATTGATTGATTTGGGAGAGAAAGCTGGATCTAACGAAGATGTCGTACCAACTAAAGCAGGCGATGGCACTACATCTTTATATGCGGTACGTTTTGGCTTAGATGGATTTCACGCCGTTTCTATGGCAGGTCAAGCACCAGTACGCACATGGTTGCCAGACTTCAAAACAGCAGGGGCGGTAAAACGTGGCGAGGTTGAGATGGTCGCAGCTGTTGCATTGAAAGCGACTAAGTCCGCAGGCGTATTACGCAATATCAAAGTTAAATAGGAGGTAATTCATGGCTAAAGTATATGCACCATTAGAAGGTTACAACGGCATTTCTGCGTCTGTAGAGTTCGTGAATGGCGTTGGTGAAACAGATAACGAAAACCTTTTAGAATGGTTTGAAGAAAAAGGCTACACAGTAGAACGGGATGAAAAGCCGAAACGTGTAAAAAAAGCTAAAGAAGCAACCGAAGAAACATCTGAGGGAGCAACTGAGGAAGTAGCCGAAGAAGTAGCTGAGGGTAATGAGTAACGGTAATGCGATATTTCAAAAGCGATTACGTCAAGCAATAAAGGCTAGTGCTATTGAAGTGCAGGACGAGGCACAGACCAATCATAGGTTTATAAGTAGAACAGGGCAATTGGAGCGTTCTATTGACGTAAAGTTTAACGAAAATAGTGGTATCGTGTACATTGATTCGCAATCAGCACCGCATGGGCCATTTGTTCATGAGGGAACGATGGCTCATGATATCTTCCCTAAAAACAAAAAAGCATTACGATGGGCACCACAAGGAGGCGGTGCCTTTCAATTTGCAAGGGTAGTACATCATAAGGGAACGAAAGCAGATCCATTCTTGTTTAATGCATTGAAAAATAAGAAAGATGACATACGCAATATATTTGCCAAATACACGAAAACGGCATTGAAAGAGGTGATTAGCAATGAACTCAGAGACGAATACAGCTATTCAGTCAACATTAAATAATGACATATACGAAAGCATACGACTAGGCGATGAACTGGTAGGGCGTGAAGTCTCCGAGGATATTATGACTAAAGCCTATGAATGGTTATTTTATTTTGCAAATAAATTGGGAGTAGAGCGAGAGGGTATCGCCTACTCCTTTATTGTGCGTGAATTATTGGCCATGTATGCGTATCGTGAGGTTTGTATCAAAAAGGGGTATGGAGCGATTGGCACACCGTACCGAGGACAGAATGGGGATGACCATTACACGAATAAATCCAAGACATATGACGCACGCATTAAGCAGTTAGAGTCAAAACTCACTGCCGAAGATTTAACAGGCGACAATACTAGTGGTAAACGGTCGAATTACCGCACGATTCGCATATTTAGGGGGTAACATGTGGTACGAAACACTAAAGGCTCTTAAACGAGCTATAAATGAGGTTAATTCCAATGTTGATGTATCCCTTGGAGCAATTTCACCGCAACACTTAAATGTGGGAATTGGTGGACATGTAGTCCTTATGCGTGGCGATGAGGCGTTGGGGAATGCTATGGATACTAAAGTACTTGATGTAACGGTGTATTTAGAGGCATGGGTTCGTGAAGATAGTCCCAAATTAGAATATGGTTATGCCAGCTTATCTGAGTTAGAAACAACGGTAGACAAGGCACTCACCCTATTAAGGGATAGAGTAACTAGGCTAGATAAACACTATTGTGTGTTGGATGACAAATATCAATTGATGGATCTAGTCGTAGAACGAAGAATTGGCGATGCTGACAGTATACGACCACATGTAGGCAGTCAATACACGATACGGTGCAAGCTATATTCATTAATTGATGATTTAGATATTTGGTGATTAATTAAAGGAGAACAACATGGCTGATGAAGGAGTAACAACAGCAACAACAGTAACAAAGAAAAAAGCGTTAGCACCTGCTAAAACGCAAGCAATGCCTACGGTAGGCAAAAATTATTTTATTTACGTTAATGTAGGAACGAATGAAACTACAGGGGCTGAATGGTTGCTAGTCGGTGGACAACGGGGCACCACATTGTCACGTAAGGCAGATTCTATTGACGCATCTCATAAAGGCAGTGGTGGGTGGAAATCTACATTGCAAGGTTTGAAAGAGTGGTCAATTGATTTGGATACATTGGTAATGCCAAATGATGATGGATTGCAAGTACTCAATCAAGCATTCCTTGATGACCAGCTAGTTAATGTAAAATTTGAGTATCCTAATAAGTCTTATATGACTGGTTGGGCGTCTATTACGGAATTATCTTTAGAAACTCCGCATGATGATGTGGCAACTCATAAAGGCTCATTGAATGGCGTGGGTCCGTTATCTGAATTGAAACAAGCATAGGAGATTTTAGATGAAAGTATTATCTTGCAACTATTTTGGCACAAATGAAACAATCTATTTCAATGTTAAGCGTTTGGCGGAGTTAGAGACGGCGATTAATAAGCCTATAATGAGTATGATGTCAACAGGAAACTTATCATTGTTTGACATGATTCAGATATACACCATTGGCATGCAACATATCGACAATGGCAGACGTACACAAGACTTTTACGAAGAAAAAATACAAGAATTGATTGATTCAGACGAATATGAGTTAAACGACTTTATTCAAACGGCTGTAAAAGTATTGCTTGCTAGTGGCGTGTTTGGTAAAAAAGCCTATTATGGTGCATTCCCTAACGAGGTAACGCCTACGGTAGAAAAGAAAATCGCTGAGGAAGAAGAAACAAAAAACTAGAGGGGGGAGATAACACTCCCCTATCTATATTTGAATGGATAGAACGAGTCAAGCCAATCTGTTATGGTTTTTTACGAATGAGTCCGAGGGAGCTAGATGAACTAGTTCCCTTTGATTTCGTGGATCTAGTCGAGGCACATAAGATGGCGACTAAGACGCAAGATGTAAAAGACGCCTACTATGCGTGCATGATTACTAACGTGCAGATTGCAAAAGGTAAGCACATCAAGGTTCAAGATGTGGTAGAAACGTTCCATCCAGTAACACGAATAGACAGGAAACGAGAAGAACAGCGATTCATTGAAGAATGGACAACTGCAGGGGGTGAGATTTAATAATGCGTGAAGAAATTAAGGTCATAATTGGTGGTAATAGCGAGGGTGCTCAACAAGCCATCCAAGAGGTAGGTAATAAAGCCGAAAGTGTCCTAGGGAAACGCATGGGGTCGATAGTCTCAAAAGCCTTTAGTGCGTTACCAATGGCGGGCATGGTCGCAGGTGTTGCACTGGTTGGCCAAGAGGTGCTAGAGGTAGGAGCAAAAGCCACTGCTGTTAGTGATAAGTTTGCATCCATCAAGGCACGTATTAATTTAATCAATGACGGCTCACAGTCTACGGCTAGCATTATGGACAAAGTATATCAAGCCTCAGAAAGAACAAGAGGTTCATACACTGACATGCTTGATAGCGTGGCTAAGCTGAACATGTTGGCAAAAGATAGCTTTACATCGAATGATGAGGCGATTCGATTCGTTGAACAATTAAATATGCAGTTCAAACTATCAGGAGCTAATGTTAATGAAATTAGTTCTGCCGTAACTCAGTTAACGCAAGCAATGGCCGCAGGTCGCTTACAAGGCGATGAATTTAATTCAGTTATGGAGAATGCTCCAATGTTGGCACAAGCAATATCGCAAGAAATGGGCGTGCCTATTGGTCAATTGAAAGAGTTAGGTTCAGAGGGTGCAATTACTGCTGAGGTCATCAAGAATGCATTATTCAATAGTGCGGATGAGACACAAGCTAAGTTTAATGAAATGCCAATGACATTCCAAGAGGTGGGGCAACAATTATCGAATGCCATGTTCCAAGCATTTCAGCCTGTTATGGAAGAACTTTCATCAATGACTGCTAGTGAAGATTTCAAAACAGCCATAGATGGGATCGGAATTGCAATACAAGCGATGTCTATTGTTGCAACAGGAGCGATTGCATTAGTCAAAGTAGCATTTGCAGGCATTAAGGCGGTAATTAGTGGTACAGTGGCTCATATTAAAATGGTTGGCACTGTTTTAAAAGGCATATTTGGAGCACCGTCACAAGCGATACGAACCTTTGGCGTATTGTTGGTAGGCTTAGCAGGGTACTTGGTAGGCGTTCGAATTGCATCTATGGCGTTTGCTAGTGGATTAACAGTGCAAAAGGTAGCTATGATGGCTATGACGGCGGTAACCAAGGCAGGGCAATTGGCGACTATGGCATACAATGGCACGATTATGGCGTTGAAAGTAATCATGTTCGCCACAGGTTTTGCCATTATGGCGGTAGTAAAGCCTATGCAGTTTATGAAAGGCTTAATGGTTGCAGTTAGAAGTTCTACACTGGCAACAGCAGGGGCTCAAGGTATTCTTAACGCAGTAATGCGTATGAATCCTATTCCAATCCTTGTAGGTTTATTGGCAGTATTAGCGGCCGCTTTTATTGGTCCAAAGATTGCCACAGAGGGATTAGGGGCAACCATGAGTAGCATATGGAATAGCATTGTGCATACCGTCACATGGGCGATTAACCAAATCATTCGTTTTATCAACAAGCTAACTAGTGCATTCAATAGTGTTAGTGGAGTGATTAGCAAAGTACTTAATGTGGACATAGGCAAATTTGGAGAGATTAGCGAAATATCTGCTGACGATGCCGAGGGATTCGCTAACAAGACCCAAGAAGTATTCGGAGATATGGCGAGTGCTTTCACTGGAGGTGGTGGCACTACTACCGCAGAAACTGCAACAGAAAGCAGTGGCGGAGGTGGTGGCGGTGGATCCGCAGGCGGTGGAGGTTCGGACAATTCATTGCAACAAGCCATTGAGGAGGCTAAACGAGCCCATGAACAGATGACGGATTCATACCGCCAAATGTTTGGAACTAAAGTAGATGAGGTCGAGGCGTGGCGAAAGAAAGAACTTGAGGAATTAGACAAATCGAAAGCACAGAATGTGAATTACAATGAAGATTTGCGAATGCTCAATGAAATGTACGCTAAGAAACGAGAGCAAGCATTATATGAAGAGGCCAAGCGAGTTCGAGAAATCAAAAAAGAAATTAGTGATATGGACGTGGCTTTCAATATTAAAATTGCAACCACTGATTCCACTGGATCCGTTTCACCGTTCGAGAAATTGAACCAAGAACATGCAGAGGCAATGCGTGAGATTGCCAATAGACACCAAAAAATGAGTGATGATTTTGCTGAAAAGACGGATAGAGACAAGAAAGTATGGCTTGATTCGTTGAAAGAACAAAATATCGCTTATGAATTGTCCGAAGATGGACGAATTACGTATTCTGAACGCAAACGTCAAGAAGAGTTGGCACAGCTGGAGTTATTTAACAAAAAACGTGCTGAAATTGCAAGGACTGGTGCAGAAACAGAGTTTGCGATTCAAGAGGCGTTACGCACCCAAAACTTTGACGCTTTAAAAACTGCACTCACCGATGAATATGTAGAACAGCAAAATTCCTATGAAATGAAAAAAGACTTGATGAACCAATATATCGAGGCGGTGAAAGAGTCACATTTTTCATTACATGAAGTGATGGATAAATCAGTAATGGCAGGTATGAATACACTTAGTGATAGCATTAGTGGATTATTGCAAGGCACGGCCACATTATCGTCAGCTATCCAAAATTTAGGCAAAGCAATGCTTAAAGCGGTAGCGGATTATATTGCTAATTGGGCGGCACAATCTCTTAAAAGCTTAGTATTTGGACAGATGATACAAAAGAAACAAGAGGCAGCGAGTATTGCGTCTGCTAGTGCTCAAATTCCTTATTGGTCAAAATTGGCGTTACAAATGTCAATGGCTACAGCTGGAGCGAGTGCAACCGCAGGTATGACCGCTTATACTACTGCTACATCGGCAGGAACAGCAATGGGTGGTATGTTAGGCGGAAATTTCTTGACAGGTCGCATGGATTTTAGCGGTGGACAGATTCAACCAAAAATGAAGATGGCTACAGGTGGACTTGCATATGGTCGTACCTTTGCAGAAATTGGCGAGGGTCAATATCCCGAGGCGGTGTTACCGTTGTCGGATACTGTATTTAGTCGATTAGGCGAGGGTATTCGTGAGAATGGTGGAGGTAGCAACATTACATTGAATGTGAGTGCTATTGACGCTCATTCATTCGGTAGTTGGTTAGAACACACAGGCGGTAAGGTGTTACGACAATTCACGGCGAATACTGAACGTGAATTTGGTTCAGAAGTGGGGGTATGGTGATGACAAAATTGAAGATATTCCCCCCTATTATGTCGTTGGCGTGGAAATCAACAAAAGGGCAAAAGTGGAATACAGTGCTCAAAACCGCTGGTAGTGGTAAGGGTAGAACAATGACTACATGGCAATTACCACAATGGATAATCACCACATCCTTTGCTCACTTGACGGAAGAACAGTATAAGCAAGTCATGGGATTCTTTGCCACTGTTAAGGGTGGACATCAGCCATTTCTTTGGTTAGATCC
Source organism: Veillonella sp. CHU594 (assembly GCF_003992265.1). Lineage (NCBI taxonomy): Bacteria > Bacillati > Bacillota > Negativicutes > Veillonellales > Veillonellaceae > Veillonella > Veillonella sp. CHU594. The sequence continues at coordinate 145,610 of NZ_RQVB01000003.1, read as the reverse complement.
CGAAGACAATAAAGAAAAAGGCGTCAAGTTAGGCACTGGAGCAACAAGAGAATGGCAAGCTATACGAATTTGGGGTGATTATGTTGAACCTATGTACCACATCAAAGACGTCAAACTGTATGTAAATGGTGTAGAACACCCATGCGAAGTAGACAATGGCTTGATTCGATTGCGAGTAGGCGATGAGATACCGCAAGATGCAATAATAACTGCTGATTATTCTTATTATTGGAAAGTTCGATTATCGGGCGATACATTCACTGCTGAATTGGTTTATAAGAATATCATGAAGTCAAAAGAAATGAAGTTGGTGACGGTACGATGAAAGAAGTTAGTAATGTTTTAGAGACACATTTGAATACAGAAAAGCATTTCATGTCATGTGATTTGTATGATATACGGCTCAAGAGTGGCGTATCGTATTATTACGCAGACACTGACAAAGATGTTGCCTATGGTGGTAAGGTATACCGAGTTGATGGTCCGATTATCACAAGAACACAAATCAAGACGAGTTCTAAAGTGAGTGTAGACAAATTGACGTTGACTATCCACTCAGCACCTAATGACACAATAGGCGGAGTGCCTATCATGACAGTAGCCCACAATGGTGGCTTTGATGGGGCAACGGTTCGATTGATTCGTGTATTCTTTGGTGATGGTGGCACGGTGATTGGTGGATTGGATCTATTCCAAGGGCAAGCCGAGGTAAAGAGTGGCGGAGGATTGACCTTACAATTAGAGGTCAAATCTGTAGTGCAAAAGCTCAACACAGAGTGGCCAAACCGAAGATATTACCCTCAATGTCCGTACACTTTATATGATGGCGAATGTGGTGTTAACATTAAGGATTACCGCAAGCGAGCGGTAGTAACACAAGTGCCAGACCATAACACGGTGGTATTGAATATCACGCATGATAATGGCTATTACACAGCAGGTGGCATTGAATGGATAAGCGGTGCATTGGTAGGGCAAACAACACAGGTCATGAAAGACGATGGATCGAGAATTTATTTTATAACTCCATCAGAGGCTCAACCATCTGTAGGAGATGAGGCATATATCTATCCAGGTTGCGATAAAACGCCTGCCACTTGCAAGAATAAGTTCAATAATTTCAGTAGAAATAGGGCAACGCCTTATGTGCCATTAAAGGAGACAGTACGATGACAGGTTTAGCAATAGCAAGAGAGGCCATGAATTGGTTGGGTACACCACATGTTGATAATTCCATGGCTAAAGGTCATGGGGTCGATTGTGCTCATTTGATGTTAGGCGTATTGATTGATACAAACCTAATAGGCGAAGAGGATATGCAAATAGAACATTATTCCAATGAGTGGCATTTACACCGTTCAGAAGATAAGTTTTTGAAGTATATGGATCGAGTAGGCTATGAGGTCGATATTGACGATTTACAAGTGGGTGATTTCATTCTATTTCAATATGGGCGTTGCATTAGTCATGGTGCTATCTATATAGGCGATAATATGGTAGTGCACGCATATGTGGATATGGGTGTGATTGTCTCTAATTTAAACGATGTTATATTCTACGATAGCAAGGGCAATAGCCGTATACGCAAGGTTTACAGATACAAGGAGCAAGCATAATGGGCGGTTTATTTGGTCGTGGTGGTGGGATTACTACAAGAACGGACAGAATTTCAGACTTTCAAATTAATAGTGCAAGTTATGGTGAGGTCGTTCCTGTAGTGTTAGGCACTACACGACTAAGTGGCAACATTATCCAATGGGAAGATTTCACCGCACATGAACACCGCACATCACAACGTGTGGGTAAGGGTGGTAAGAAGAAAGCGACTAGTATTTCATATACGTATACAGTGGCGGTGGCTATTGGCTTATGTGAGGGGCCGATAAAACGGATTGGTAAGGTATGGATTGATAAAGAAACATATCAATACCCTAACGATAAGATAGGCTTGACTGCTTATTTAGGCGAAGTAGGGCAAGCACCGTGGCCGTATGCAGTGAGTAAACATCCCGATAGGGCGTTGCCTTATAGTGGGTTGGCATATATGGCAGGCGTTGTTGATATGGGTGAACGTGCTAGTCTACCTACGTTTAACTTTGAAATCCAAGGGCAGTTGCTAGAAACTGGTGATGGTGTTGATGTGAATCCAGCTGACTATATCATTCATGTACTTAAAAGCGTAGGAATTGAAGAAACCGCAATAGATGGGATTGACAATTTTAGAAACTATTGTAGTCAAGCGGACATTCTGATTAGTTCACCGCCCGAAACTAAGACGCAGAAAGCACAGCAAATTGTATCTGATATTGCTGACATCTGTAATTGTTATCTATTTTGGTCAAATGATAGGCTCAAGATTGTACCGTTGGCAGATAAGCCGATAAAGTCATGGAATCCACATTCACAAATTCAATATGATCTAACCGAAGATGACTTCCTAAGCGGTAGTGATGGGCGATTGGTCGAGTATAAACGTAAATCGAACAGTGAAAGCTATAACACGGCTACAGTTGAGTTCATTAACCGTGCTAATTCGTACGAGAAAGAGGCCGTCACATTCGAGGTGTTGGCAGATGTACAACGAAATGGCATGAAACCTGCTCCGAGTTATTCCGCTCACTATATCTACACGAAAGCAAGGGCAATGTATTTGGCAGAGCAATTAGCCATGAAACGACTCTATGAACGTAACCAATATTCATTCAAATTGGATTGGGCGTTTTGTAGGTTGGAACCAGGCGACTTAGTGACATTGACAGAAAGTACATGTGGATTGCATAAGCAAATTGTCGTAATTACTGATGTACAAGAGGCACAAGATGGTGAATTGCAAATTACAGCGATTGGTAAGCCACCTGGCATGTATGCACCTACGAAATATGATGTGCATGAGAATGAACGACCGTTTGTAGACTATAACAAGCCTGCTCAATCAATACTGGATGCTACATTCATTCAACCGCCTGCTGATGTTGTTGGACAAGGGCAAGAATTGTGGGTCGGAGTTTCCACGCCACAGGAGTGGGGCGGGTGCGAAGTATGGATGAGTGATGATCCAACAGCTAACTTCCAATCTATGGGAATGCTGAACACTACGGCACGGATAGGTAAGCTAGTAAGTCCATTATCTGCTGATGGCAATTCGTGTATTGTTCGCATGGTCAATGGAACGCTCAAAAGTGGCACACACATTGACGCAGAACGAGGGAATACCGTCTGCTACATCAATGGCGAGTGCTTATCGTACGAAACAGCTACACTCAATACAGATGGCACTGTAACGCTGAATAATCTTGTTAGAGGTCAGTTCAATACACCTATAGGTAGTCATAGTGCAGGGGATAAGCTAAGCCGTCTTGATGAGGCTTTTATGCGTATTCCGTACCGCAAGCAAGATGTCGGCAAGAAGATTTATGCGAAGTTTACATCTCTAAATAATCTAGGTGGACAACAAGAGGATATATCAAGAGTTAAACAATACGAGTACACCATCCAAGAGTATTTCATACCAGAGGTAAGCGAGTTTACTTTATCTAACAAGTACCGCCAATTAGGTGGCAAGGCGATTGCTTATGATTTGGTGGCCAAGTTTATTCCACCTAACCTTAAAACACTATCCACGGTGGTGGCATGGTATCGTGAACAAGGTACAAGCGAATGGATCTATGGCGGTGATGGCAACGGTCAAATCGTGATAAGCCAATGCGAAGTAGGCAAAACGTATGATGTGAAACTACAAGTTAAAGACATCAATGGGAACTATTCCGAGGGTATCGTAAAATCCTTGCAGATTGCATTGAAGAGTGATAAACCGAATACCCCCGATGGGTTCACTATCCGATTTGCTGAACAGGCGATTTATAATTGGCGAGAGGTAACCAATGCAGATGTAGACTTTTATGAAGTCAGATTGAATACCGCTGTAGGTAATGACGATGGGTTATTAGCAAAAAGTAGCAATACCACAGCTTCTAGCTTGCTACAGAACAGACAAGGCACGGTATATTTGTATGCACATAATCCAGTCAAAGGATACTCTGCACCTGCTATGTTGCAATACAACGTTCCTAAGCCAATAACACCTACAGATGTAACTGTTAAAACTACCATGAATGGGTTAGTCGTTACATATTCTCCTATTCCGAGTGGGTCACATCATGCCAATATTTACGTGAATGCACAGAGATACCAATCGACATCAAACACTATCTTTATACCGATAGAGGCAGGAGTACATAAGGTCAAAGTCGCTTATGTTGATATATTCGGAGAGGGTGATACCAGTGGGGAGCAATTAGCTACAGTCAAAGCTGAAATACCTCCTGAGTTATTAAAAGGGCAAAATGACGCCATTAAAGCTGTTGAGGCGAAAGCGAAAGAGATTGACGCTGTACGAAGTCGTATTGATGGATATGATGGTAAGTTTACTGATTATAGTACTAAACTTGGTTCACTAGAATCTAAATACAACACAACAGCTACGTGGGCTACTCAAACCCATCAACGAGTGAATAAGGCAATAGCTGACATCTCCAGTATCAACAACAAAATAGTACAGGAAGTCAAAAGCCAAACAGGCACGATTTCATCTAAAGTAGTACAGTTAGAAAGTTTAATTAATCAAAAAGTAGAAGATGTTAAAAGTGGAGTATCTACTCAAATTAGCCAATTAAGTGATACGGTCAATACGTCAGTAACAAATAAAATCAAAGGGGTAGAATCTCACTTAACACAGACGGATAATGCCATCACTAAAGCTATTGCAGATAGCAAGGCATATACGAATACTCAAGTCACGCAATTATCTAGTTCTATTGATAGCAAAGTGAATAATGCAACGAGTGGATTATCTACGAGAATTACACAGTTAGATAGTGCAATCGATAGCCGTGTGACTAATGCGAACAAGAATATATCTACGAGAATCACGCAATTAGAGGGCAGTATTGATTCAAAAGTAGCTGATGGAATTAAAGGTGTAAGCTCACAAATTACGCAATTAACCAATAGCATTGATTTAAAGGTATCGCAAGGCTTGAAGTCGTTGAATGGTCAAGAGATTGTATCTCGTATCAATCTATCCCCCGAGGGCACACGAATTGATGGCAAATTATTGCATGTAACAGGGAAAGCGAAGTTCGATGATAACATCATTACAAGTAAGATGTTACAGGCTAGTGCCGTTACTGCCGATAAAATCAAGGTAGATTCGTTGAGTTCTATAACTGCCAATGTAGGAACATTGACAGGTGGCACGATTACAGGTAGCACAATCATTGGTACTACTATTCAAAATGCTAGTGGCACATTCAGTGTATCGAGCGAGGGTGTAATTAAAGGAGCAACGATAGACGCTCAATCGTTTAGGAAATCGGGATTTGAGATTACGGCTTTAAAGGTTGAAACATATAACTTACGAAATAAAGCCCCATTGCCAGTGCCAGAAGGCTTTAGTTTTGAAGAATGCAGATATATTGTGTTAAATATAGATAAATGGGAAGTAGTTTACGAGAGTGATAAACCTTATTGGGAAAGTGATAGACATGTAAACGACCCGGGTGCACCAAAACAAGATGAAATATGGATGGTTGGTTCGCAGCATGATACAAAAAGAATTGGCTGGCAAAAACACCATGACAGTAAAACGGATATAACAGTAATTAAATGTGGCATAACAAAAAATAGGAAAATTTTTGCCTTTGAGGTTTATGAAAAATATAGTTGGGGGCAGTTTAGGGAAGGTTTTTTAAATGTTATGTGTATTGCGACAAAAGGATGGTAATCTATGTATTATATATTCGACAGTACAGGCACTTGTGTTATCACCGCCAAATCATCAATCGAACCAATCGATGGATACACCCATATGGAAAGCGATGAGGTGTACAATCCGTGGGAAATACGATTGATTAACGGCAAGATAATCAAGCAAGAGCCACCAAAAGAAGAACCTACAGGAGAACATCCGCAAGAAGAACAAGGAGACACACCATTGCCACCATCAGTAGAGAGTTTGGCGGAAAGTGTGGCAGGATTATATGAATTATTAGCAAGCGTAGTTCCTCAGTCGGAGGAAGAAAGCGAGGGCAAACATGAGTAATGGTCGAGCAATTTATGATTATGTAAAAGGAGTATACAAAATGAAAGTACAACAATTTATGATTCCAATTTATGGTTATTTAGTATCTACAGGAAAATATGCATTAACAAAGAAAGACCGCAAAGAGGGTCAAAAAGTAATTCCAGTGGCTTATGTAGAGGCAGTAGCTGAATGGATTGCTAAACAAGTTGAAGAAGAACAATAAGGATTGATGATAGAGGTCGGCACAAGTGGTCGACCTTTTATCGTACAAAGAAAGAGGTAATCAATGTACGGCGGATTAGTGCAAGCGAACATAGAGCTTTATACAGGCATTGACAATGTGGTTGAATTGACATTAGTCGATGGTACAAGCACGGTCAAATTTGATGGTGGCATATTCACGGCTGTATTTAAGCGACATGTAGACGATAGAACACCAGTGTTAAAGGCTAGCATGACGATTACAGGTAATACAGCAGTGTTGACGTTAACAGCAGAGCAAATGAAAGTGGTAGGGCGTATACCATCACATGGGGCAGTCTTATATTACGACATCGTGCAAGAGGTCAATGGCCAAACTAATGGCATTGCCTTTGGTAGGGCGTATGTAAGAGGTGGCATTCGATGAAGAGAGTAACGATACGATACAACAAGCCCTATAGGGTGGTAGTCAATCCACGTGATGATGAGGTGGAATTGATTAACGAGGAAGATGGGGAAATTGGATCTGTATGCAAACCTGCATTAGAGGATAGAGATTTCTTGACGATTTACATATTAGAACGAGGTAATTGAAATGAATATTGTAGAACGCATTACGTTGGTAGTGAAAGAGATTGCTAGGAATATTAAAGAATTAAAAGGTCGTGTGTTAGCATTAGAAACAAACGGTACAGGCGGTACGGTTGATCAATCAGTGATTACAACCAAGGTAAATGAGGAAATCGCCAAAGTAGTGGGCGGTGCTCCTGCTACGTTTGATACATTGAAAGAGATTGCTGATTATATCGAAACTGACAAAAGTGGTGCTAGTGCTATGGCAACATCTATCAATAACCGCTTACGTTTTGATGAACAGCAATCTCTAACAGAAGCACAACAAACAAACGTACTTAACTCATTGGGATTAACAGATACAGATTTTGTATCAGAGTACAACAAAGCAGTAAATGGTTAGGAGACGTTCATGAGTTTAGTCGGCAAAATCAAAGAGTTAGCCATAGCAGTAGGGGCAGAGATTAAGGCTCTAAAATCTAGAATCTTAACACTTGAAACAAGTCGAGCAGTAGAAAAGAAGTATGTATATCGAACGCCCAAAGGGGCGTCATGGCTGAATGGTAACAGCTACATTCAGTTGACACGCATTGGCAATTTAGTGGTTGCTGGGGCAGACGGAGATAGTTGGGCTACTATCTCAATTACACCGCCTACAGACGCCAATTTCAATAAGTTGCCAAAACGTGAATCTACCGTTGACGGCAAAGGCGGTACTTGGCTACAAATACAAAAGCCAAATAACAGTGGTGGTTTTCAAAGTAACTTCATTATCCCAGAGGGATTCACTCCTGTTAAGTCAACATATGGAATGCTTGTCAACGATAACGGCATACCAGTAGCAACAGTTATGTTCGGTGACAAGGAGAATCAAAGACTAATGCGTATTCATTTTGATGGGATGGGTAGCGAGGCACGAGGAAAGTTTCCGACTAGGCTGTTGCGACTAGGCACTTGCTCGTGGATAACGGATGACAATCCACCTCAAAGAGAATTTAATAACAATGATGGGATATTACAAATCCAAACCGTCAAGAAAGGTTGAGGCAATGAATTACACTATTTTGGAACTTGTAACTCTAGTCAGTGGGATATTTGCTATCGCCAAAATGGTGGTGTGGTTGTATGACAGCAAAGTATCGACCGAACGTGAGATGGAGTTACAAAAGGTCAAAAATGATTTCTTGCTCAAGCAAGATGAGTTGCAATCACGGCTTGAGGTGCAAACTCACAACGCAGAGCATACCGTTAAGATGAACACATTGGCTATGCAACATCTGACAGAATCTATCGGAGAATTGAAAGAAACATTGAAAGAGACACAGGAACGATTGCTTGACTTGTCTAAGGAGCAAGCAAGCATTAAAGAGTCGGTAAAATCTGCACACAAACGGATTACCGAAATCAACGATAGGGGGTGCAGATGTAGTGAGTAGAAATACTGACATGGTAGTAGCGACAGGGTTAACTGTTGCATTATTTATGGCAATTTATTTCCGCATGAACGAATTGGCCACTAATATTGCTAGCGGATTGATTGGCTATATCGGTGGTGCAGTAGCAAAAGGAGGATTATACAAATGAAAGTAGGCAAGTATTTTGATGATTACGAGTTCGCTTGTAATTGCGACAGGCATAATGTGGTGGATGGTCATAATGTATTAGACCATGTTATTGATAAGCGATTGGTTGATGTATTGGATAATATCCGTGAAACAGTAGGACAACCAGTACACATCACTAGTGGCTATCGTTGTCCTGAACATAATTCAGACGTAGGGGGGGTGCCAAACTCTCAGCATACGTTGGGAACTGCTAGCGATATTTACGTTGATGGTATGGGCGTAGATGAATTGGCAGACATTGCCATAGAATGTGGTGCGATGGGTGTAGGTCGATACTATAACCAAGGGTTCGTACACGTTGATGTGCGAGATTACAGAGCAGATTGGGATGACCAATAGGAGGATACTATGAGAATCGATAAAACAATCTTTGATAAAGGTGTAGAGTTAGCAAAAGCACATGCGGATTTGGTGTTGAAAGGAATGGACACAACAGCCATTGAAGAATGGGTACGTCATGAATTGGAGCGAGTGACACAGCCACTAGAGGACGAAATCAAAACCACTAAATCATGGTGGGTGAAGTTGCGAAACCGTGCATACATTAATGTGATCCAACAGAGTGCAGGAGCAATCGTTGCTAACATCGAAAAAGAAATCAAAAAGTTATAATCTTAACAATTAAATAGCAAAAAGAGGACATCCAAAGTGTTATCAGCACTAGATGTCCTCTTTTTGAAAGGAGGTGAACCTTTGAAAAAAATCCTAAAATTATTAATGGCAGTAGACCTTGTGTTACAGCACATGGAATCTATCATTAATACAATCAAATCAATTATTCACCTATTTTGTTAATAGCTATTACAATGCTATTATACATCATTAGTGAATGAGATACAACTAAGAGGCTATCATCCATAAGGTTGATAGGCTTTTTGTGCTATAATATAGACAAGAAAACAATCGTTGCTGGATCTAGCGACGGCAGAAAAACGGCAAAAAGGAATTGTCATATATTGGTAGTTAAGCAATAAAAATCGAAGTGCAAAATTATGGCCAACATGATATTTTGGTGGATTTTGGTAGATTATTGTAAATGCATAGTAATGTATCGTATAATATAGTGATATGTATAAGTATAATTTTTGTTCAATTATACATCTTCAGACTTTCAATCTGTTTTGATGTATCAATTTGATGGTAGGAGATAATATGGACAAAGTATATGCAGTAGCTATGAGCGGTGGCGTAGATAGTTCTTTAACCGCTTCAATGTTATTAGAACAGGGGTATAAGGTATTTGGTATTACCTTGCGTTTGTGGGTCAGCGACACGGAGGAAGACGAAATTCCCCAAGCCGTGGTGGATGCGAAGAAGATGTGTGATTTTCTTGGTATTGAGCATCATGTGGTGGATGCGAAAGATATTTTCAAAGATAATGTGGTAGATTATTTTATCACAGAATATTCCAATGGTCGTACACCGAATCCATGCGTGTTCTGTAATCGCAATATCAAATTCGATTTGTTACTACAACGTGCCTTATCCTTAGGAGCTACACACATGGTGACAGGTCATTATGCGCAGGTTATGTACAATGAGGCAGCACAACGGTATGAATTACATAAAGGTGACGATCCAACGAAGGATCAAAGTTATGTATTGTACACGTTAACCCAAGATATTTTAAAACATTTAGTCTTTCCTTTGGGGAATCAACCAAAAACGAAAACTCGCGAAATGGCTCATGAAAAAGAATTGCCTGTATGGGATAAACCAGATAGCTTAGATATCTGTTTCTTGCCGAATCATAATTACCAAGGGTTCATCGAAAAAACATCGAAATCGAAACCTAAATCAGGGCGCATTGTCCATGAAAATGGTGAGGTGTTAGGTACGCATAATGGATTATACAATTATACAATTGGACAACGTAAAGGCTTGGGCATTGCCTATGCATATCCTCTCTATGTTGTGAAATTAGATGGCGAAACGAATGAGGTTATCGTAGGTCCTAATGAAAGTTTATTCTCTCGCACCATGTTGTGTAAAAACTATAACTTCCTAGACGGAGTTGTGCCCACATCATTACAAGCAGAAGGTAAAATTCGGTATGCCGCGAAACCATCACCATGTACTGTTACTTTCACAGAGGACGGTACTATGAAAGTTGAATTTACGGAACCACAACGCGCCATTACACCGGGTCAATCCGTCGTATTCTACGAAGGAAGTCGAGTTCTTGGTGGTGGTGTAATAGATATTGTTTGTTAGAAAGGGAAGTCATGAGTACATCACATATTCGTAATTTTTGTATCATTGCTCATATTGACCATGGTAAGTCCACGCTAGCGGATCGTTTAATCGAAGAAACTGGATCTTTGACGAAACGGGAAATGCAAGCCCAAGTCTTAGACTCCATGGACCTAGAACGGGAACGGGGCATTACGATTAAAGCCCAATCCGTTCGTTTATTGCACACTGCAAAAGATGGACAAGAATACACATTAAATTTAATCGACACACCAGGTCACGTGGACTTCAGCTATGAAGTATCCCGTTCCTTGGCAGCTTGCGAAGGAGCCTTGTTGGTGGTTGATGCTGCACAAGGTGTAGAGGCGCAAACTTTGGCCAATGTCTATTTAGCATTGGAACATGATTTGGAAATCATTCCTGTCATTAATAAAATTGATTTGCCAAGTGCAGATCCTGAACGTGTAAAACGTGAAATCGAAGATGTTATTGGATTAGATGCATCTGATGCTATTTTGGCCAGTGCTAAGTCTGGCATTGGTATTCAGGATATCTTAGAAGCGATTGTAGAGAAAATTCCTGCACCACCAGATCATTCTGATAAACCAGCACGTGCCTTAATTTTTGACTCTCGCTTTGACTCCTACAAAGGTGCCATTGCATACGTGCGTGTACAAGAAGGTTCTTTGAAAGTAAAAGATACCATCCGTATGATGCACAGTTCTAAGGATTTTGAGGTCACTGAATTAGGTGTATTTACACCGCATCTGTTGCCAGTCCAAGAATTACCATGTGGCTCTGTAGGCTGTGTGGCAGCAAGTATTAAAAATGTTCGTGACTGTCGTGTAGGGGATACCATCACAAAAGCAGATAATCCAGCTGAAGAACCATTACCAGGATACCGCAAAGCCGTGTCCATGGTATATTGTGGTCTATACCCAACAGATTCCAAAGATTATGAAAACTTACGGGATGCCTTAGAAAAACTAAATCTAAACGATGCTGCTTTAGAATACGAAGCAGAAACATCCTTGGCACTAGGTTTTGGATTCCGTTGCGGTTTCCTTGGACTATTACACATGGATGTCATCCAAGAACGATTGGAACGGGAGTATAATCTATCCTTGATTACGACTGCTCCAAGCGTAAACTATAAGGTATACAAAACAAATGGGGAAGTCATCGAAGTTGATAACCCTGCTAAATTACCGCCACCAACTGAAATTGACTATGTAGAGGAGCCATATGTAAAGGCAACCACTATCGTCCCTAAAGATTATGTGGGAGCCATTATGGAACTTTCACAAGACAAACGCGGGGAATACATCAGCATGGAATACATTGATGAAAGCCGTGTATCCATCGTATACCACTTGCCGCTAGGGGAAATCATTTACGATTACTTTGATAAATTGAAATCTGCTACGAAAGGCTATGCATCCTTGGACTACGAATTGATTGGCTACCAACAATCTCCAATGGTAAAAATGGATATCTTGCTAAACGGAGATCCTGTCGATGCCTTGAGTATTATCGTTCACAAAGATCGTGCTCAATTACGTGGCCGTGCCCTCGCTGAGAAATTGAAAGAATTGATTCCACGTCAAAACTTTGAAATTCCAATCCAAGCGGCAGTAGGCACAAAAATTGTAGCTCGTGAAACGGTAAAAGCTTGGCGTAAAGACGTATTGGCAAAATGTTACGGCGGCGATATTTCCCGTAAACGTAAATTGCTAGAAAAACAAAAAGAAGGTAAAAAACGGATGAAAGCTGTAGGGTCTGTAGAGATTCCACAAGAGGCATTCATGGCGATTTTGAAAGTAGAAAACTAATGAATACCACTCATATTCCAGTAGGTCACAGGGGAATGTATATCCACATTCCCTTTTGCCGTCAAAAGTGTACCTACTGTGATTTCCCTTCGTACCAAGGATTAGAAGACTATTTTGATGTGTACGCCTATGCGTTGCGCCAAGAGATTGAATCTAGTCAATCCCTGTTAGGAACAGAGCCTTTCGATACGATTTACTTCGGCGGTGGAACACCGACTGTATTGTCCATTAAGGAATTGAATCGTATATTAGAGACAGTGTACAAAACATATACGGTTAGCAGTGATGTAGAAATTACCATTGAGGCTAACCCTGGTGAAGTGGATGCACAATACCTGAAACAATTGCATGAACTAGGAATTAACCGCATTAGCTTTGGTGTGCAAACATTTCGTGATGACCATTTGCGTGTATTGCACCGAACCCATACGGCAAAGATGGCACAACAAGCTGTTCTAGATGCCTATGAGGTAGGGTTCCGCAATATTAGCATTGATCAAATTTATGGATTACCCCGACAAACATTGGAAGATATTTCTTATAATCTAGAGGTCATTCAGTCTTTGCCCATAAATCATATCTCTATCTATGGCCTGCAAGTGGAACCTAGTACCTTATTGCATCGCCAAGTTATGGATCATTCGGTCATATTACCGTCTGAAGATATATGCGAACAGATGTACGACTACCTTGTAGAAGGGTTAGAAAAACAGATGTTCGATAGATATGAAATTGCTAGTTTTGGTAAAGATGGAGCTTTCAGTCGTCATAATATCAAATACTGGCATGGCGCTGATTACATCGGCTTTGGTGCTGGCGCCCATTCCTTTGTGGGGAATCGGCGCTTTCAGAATACCCCTTACGTTGTGCCTTACATTCATAAGATTGAAATGAGTGAAAGTCCATGCATTGAGGAAGAAATCATCACTAGTCCTCGTGACTATGAAGATTTTAGCTTTCTTGCGTTGCGTACAAAGTGGGGATTAGTACCTAGTTTGTTTGAAAGTCGATTTAATTTAGACTTTCACAATATATATGGATCTGTTGTAACAGATCTAATGCATAAACAATTGCTTGTTTATGAAGATGATGCATATCGTCTCACTAAGGAAGGGGCCAAACACGGAAATTATGTGTTTAGTCAGTTCCTTACGTCCTAAGTAGGAATGTACGCCCATACAGTTAATTTAGGAGAGTTTTATGAAAACAGCAGTTATTTTACATGCCTTATTCAGTGAGTTCACATACGAACAAATGGAGGCAATTTTTAGCCTAGCGAAAGAACATAATGGAAAGTTCCGTATCGTTCCTACAGGCATTCAAATTTATGACATTACAAAAGAACAAAAAGAATCCATCTTAGAACACTTACCAGATGGAGTGGTGCAAGTACAACATAAATCGGTGAACTCCATCGTGGCATGCCGCGGTACAGATGGATGTAGCCATGCCTTTATGGAAACCATTCCGATGGCGACTATGGTAGACCAAAAACACTACGGCAAAGATATGCCGAATAAAATTCGCATCGGCATCAGCGGTTGCCCACGATGCTGCGCAGAGTCTATGATCAAAGACATCGGCCTAGTGGGAAAACCAAATGGCTTTACCTTAGTAGCAGGTGGCACAAGCGGTGCCTTGCCTCGAAAAGCAATTACCTTGCTAGAAGGATTATCCCCGGAAGAAGCAGAACAGAAAATCTCAGAGCTCTTAGAATGGTATAGCAAAAATGCGAATCCAAAAGAGAAGTTCGAGCATGTATTACAACGATTGGGGAATCCGTTCCAGTAAAACGTCACTTGTGATGCTATGTAGCCTGTGGCTAACTAAACTAAATATATTAAAAGGAAGAGCACGGTATACTCCTCACAAACGGTATTTCATAATGTTTGAAGTCGTCACTTCTTCTGTTATGTAATCTTGTGGCTATTGACTAACTAGCAAAGGGAAACGAGCAACATATTCCTCCAGAAACTGATACAGTGGTTAGGTTTCCTCCGGAACATGTTGCTCGTTTCTAGTTATGCGTGATTTAGGTAATATCGAGTGCCACAAGATGTGCTACACTTAATGGCGTTCCTCAGGGATGATAAAATGTGAAAGAATTTTCTACAAAGGAGTCTACTAGTAGCTTGAATGTCTACGTGTTGCTCATTTCTTGCATTTGTCTAATTTAGGTAGAAAGGAGAAGAGCCACAAGATCTGCTACGCGTAATGTCGTTCCTCAAGATATAATGTATAAAAAGACCAGTACAACTTACACGCTTGATGTCTTATACTGATCTTTTGTGATTATTTTAAGTTATGCATTGCATAGTATGGAAGAAGTATTTTATGCTAGGGTTTTATAATACACCCCAGCTTTTGGATTCGTAATACGTAGTTTAAGTGGTTCTTCATCTTGTATGATGTATAACGTATCTTCTTCTAATCCAGTCCATTCTAATGATATGGAAGTTTCACCTGTAGTGATACCAAGTTCTTTCAATGGTGGGATATACAGCAGTCGTAGTCCTTTGGGTAGGAGTGTACTACTTTTTTTTATGAACTGTAATTGCTCTTCGTGTTTTACATAATCCAATATCTGTGCTAATTCGTTATGATGTTCTTCATTTATTAAATTATGAACCTGTGCATGCTCAATATGTATAAAATTTTCAATGTCATCACGTTGTAATACAATAAATTTCATATACTACCTTTCCTTTACAGAAATCATTAATCTAAAACAAGATTAAGCTAAGTCCTAGCATCTTACAAAGCCTAATATCTTAATAGTTTCCAATATTTAATCTTAATATCATTATACTATCATTTCAATGACGATACAATTTTAAAATGGGGAATACATCGATTAAATCTCACACCGAGTAGATGCGTTAGTGAGGTATGTCTATATAATGCACTATGTAAGAACTAACGTAGAGGATCAATACAACGCTCGCCCTCAAACTTCCACCCAATTGGATGTGTTGGTGAGGTATGTCAAGTTAATATACTAATTGATGATAACCCTAAAAGAGCAGGGCATGTTCCGGAGCAAACCTACCGTAGGATCAGTTTGTGGAGGAATGTGCCCTGCTCTTCCCTTTGCCCAAATTAGTACTGACATACCTCACCAAACCAGACAATCAAAAAGTTTGTTTTTTTGACTAATACGGTATTTACTGAACTTTCACCAATTTTTCACTTGACATATGTTGTAAATGTGATACTATATATCTTGTAGTTAGCACTCAACCTTAGTGAGTGCTAATAATAACGAGGTGATACTATGGATGAAAGGAAAGAGCGCATTCTGCGTGCTATCATTCAAGATTACATTAAAACAGCGGAACCGGTTGGTTCTCGTACGATCGCAAAGAATTATGATTTAGGTATCAGTCCTGCGACGGTACGAAATGAAATGGCTGATTTAGAAGATCTTGGCTTTCTTGAACAACCTCATACATCAGCAGGTCGCATACCTTCGGCAAAAGGCTACCAGTACTATGTAGACACTTTACAGGGGTTTGAAGACGATGCTGCTGAAGATATTCCTGTAATTCAAGAGTTATGGCAGACTCATCAACAAGAACTTGATGATTTTTTTGTAGAAATAGCAAAACTTATTTCTCGTATTAGTCATAATGTGAGTATGTTTTTAGCTCCCGCCCATGATTTATCTACTATAACCTATATCCATGTTCTTCCTATCGATGAACATAGAGCGGTCATGGTGGTGGTAACGAATACAGGTGCTTTGGATAATGAGCCAATTTATTTTACAGAACCTATTAATAAAGAAGAATTAGCTATGCATGCGCATCGCTTTAATAGTGTACTTCATGATGTATCCATCCAGGACATCACGCAAGAAAACTTAGATAAAATGCGGGTAACTTTAGATTTACAAGATACAACGTATGTAGTTTTTTGTGACACATTATATCGAGCCATTGCTAAGCGTAAATTATTCTATACAATAGGAACTACATCCTTATTAGAACAACCAGAGTTTAACGATATTAAACGGGCCCAATCACTGTTAGCCTTATTAGAACAACAAGATGAGTTAACCCAATTATTAACGCCAAACTCTAGTAGTCCTATCGATGTAAAAATAGGTCACTCCAACGAACTGGTGAAAGATATCAGTGTTATCCAAGCAAGTTTCAATGTTCCTCATCAAGTAGGTACCCTCGCTATTGTAGGTCCTACACGAATGGAATATGGCCGTATTATGGGTATCCTAGCCTATATTAATAAGTGCATGGAAGAATTACAAGAACAGAAAAAGAAACTGTAAAGAGGTGAAGTATGGAAGAAAATAAACAAGAAGAAACAGTCACTCCTGAAGTGGAAGTTTTGGAAGAAGAAGCTCCTGAAGCAGTAGACCCTACGAAAGAATGGGAGCAACGATACATGCGTTTGCAAGCAGATTTTGAAAACTTCAGACGTCGTACGAACCAAGAAAAAGAACAATTAGGGGTATTTGTTAAATCTCATGTTATTGAAGATTTACTCCCAGTATTAGATAATTTTGAAAGAGCACTTTCAGCACCTGAAACGCCAGAAACGAAGGCTTTCATGGAAGGATTTGTAATGATTCAACAAAGCTTGATGGCAAGCCTATCAAAACAAGGTTTAGCAGTCATTGAAGCTGTGGGACAACCATTTGATCCAAATTTCCATCAAGCTATCATGCGTGTTCCAGCTGAAGATATGGAAGATGACACTGTGTGTGAAGTATTACAAACAGGCTATACTGTAGAAGGCCGTGTGGTACGTCCAGCCATGGTGAAAGTAGTCCATAACGGATAATTAATTATTATAATTAACATATTAGAAGAAGTATTAGGAGGTCATGTTAAATGGCAAAAGTAATTGGTATTGACTTAGGTACAACAAATTCTTGTTTCGCAGTAATGGAAGGCGGCGAACCAACTGTTATTACAAACCAAGAGGGAGCTAGAACGACTCCTTCCGTAGTAGGTTTTGCAAAAAATGGCGAACGTTTAGTAGGTCAATTAGCTAAACGTCAAGCAGTTTCTAACCCTGAAAACACAATCATTTCTATTAAACGTCATATGGGTACAGATTACAAAGTGAATGTAGAAGGTAAATCCTATACACCACAAGAAATCTCTGCTATGATTCTACAAAAAATTAAAGCTGATGCAGAAGCTCATTTAGGGGAACCAGTAAAACAAGCAGTTATCACTGTTCCTGCATACTTCACTGACTCTCAACGTCAAGCTACAAAAGACGCTGGTACAGTAGCAGGCTTAGAAGTATTACGTATCATCAACGAACCTACAGCAGCTGCTTTGGCATACGGTGTAGATAAAGGTGAAGACGGTAAAATCCTTGTATTCGACCTTGGTGGTGGTACATTCGACGTATCCATTCTTGAATTGGGTGAAGGCGTGTTCGAAGTATTGGCAACATCTGGTAACAACCATTTAGGTGGTGACGACTTTGACCAACGCATTATGGATTATTTAATCAGCGAATTCAAAAAAGAAACTGGTATCGATTTATCCAATGACAAATTAGCTGACCAACGCTTAAAAGAAGCTGCTGAAAAAGCTAAAATTGAGTTATCTGGCGTAGCTAGCACACAAATCAACTTGCCATTCATCACAGCTGATGCAACAGGCCCTAAACATTTAGACGTAACATTAACTCGTGCTAAATTTGATGAATTAACTCGTGACTTAGTAGAAGCAACTATCGAGCCTACTCGTAAAGCGATGAAAGATGCTGGTTTATCTGCATCCGAAATCGATAAAGTATTATTGGTTGGTGGTTCCACTCGTATTCCAGCAGTACAAGAAGCAATCAAACGTGAATTAGGTAAAGAACCAACTAAAAACATCAACCCTGACGAATGTGTAGCTATCGGTGCTGCGATTCAAGGTGGTGTATTAGTAGGTGAAGTAAAAGACGTATTGTTACTCGACGTAACTCCATTGTCTTTAGGTATTGAAACTATGGGTGGTATCTTCACTCGCATTATCGACCGCAATACAACAATCCCTACATCTAAATCTCAAGTATTCTCCACTGCAGCAGATAACCAACCTTCCGTTGATATCCATGTATTGCAAGGGGAACGCGACATGGCTTCAGCTAACAAAACATTGGGCCGTTTCGAATTGTCCGGCATCCCAGCAGCTCCTCGTGGAGTACCTAAAATCGAAGTTACATTCAACATCGATGCTAACGGTATCGTTAATGTAAAAGCAAAAGATCTTGGTACTGGTAAAGAGCAAGCAATCACAATTACATCGTCTTCCGGTTTAAGCGATGAAGAAATCGACCGCATGGTAAAAGAAGCTGAAACACATGCAGCTGAAGATAAAGCTAAAAAAGAAGAAGTAGAAGTGAAAAACAATGCTGATAACTTGGTATACCAAGCTGAAAAAGCAGTGAAAGACTTTGAAGGTAAAGCTGATGCAGCACAATTAGAAGCTGTTAAAAAAGCGACAGAAACGTTAAAAGCATCTATTGAGTCTGGCGATATTGAAAAAATTAAAGCTGATAGCGAAGCATTGACAGCTCCTTTATACGAATTGTCCTCTAAAATGTACGAACAAGCGCAAGCTCAAGGCGAACAAGGTGGACAAGAAGCTCCTAAACAAGATGATAATGTAGTAGACGCTGACTACACAGTAGTTGACGAAGACAAAAAATAATAAGAAGGGACATAGATAATGGCTCGTGATTATTATGACGTCCTTGGCGTCAACAAAAATGCATCCCAAGATGAAATTAAGAAAGCATTTCGTAAGAAAGCACGTCAATACCATCCAGACGTAAACCGTGATAATCCTGAAGAGGCAGAAAAGAACTTTAAAGAAGTGAATGAAGCCTACGAAGTATTATCTGATGACACTAAAAAAGCACAATATGACCAATACGGTCATGATGCCTTCACTGCTGGCGGAGGTAACTCCGCTGGCGGTTTTGGCGGTGGTTTTGGTGGCGGCGGATTTGGCGGTTTCGGCGGTGGCAGCGGATTTGAAGATATTTTTGGTAATATCTTTGACATGTTCGGCGGCGGTGGTGGCCGTGGTCAACGTGGTCCAGAGCGTGGTGCCGATTTACGCCAAGATGTACGCATTTCTTTCCGTGATGCTGTATTTGGAACAACGATGAAAGTCAATGTACAGCGCCATGAAGAGTGTGATCATTGTCATGGTACAGGTGGTGAGCCTGGTTCTAAAGTAGAAACATGTCCAAACTGTCATGGTTCCGGTCAAGAAGCTGTCATTCAAAATACCCCATTTGGACGTATGCAAACGGTTCGCACATGTTCACGTTGTGGAGGACAAGGTAAAATTATTGAAAAACCTTGTAAAGTATGTCGTGGACAAGGACAAGCTATCAAACGTCGTGATATAGAAATCAAAATACCAGCTGGTGTCGACGATGGTGCACGCCTTCGTGTATCCGGAGAAGGGGAACCTGGTACATTAGGTGGTCCTAAGGGTGATTTATATGTGTATATCTCTGTAGCTCGTGACAAAGAGTTTGAACGCAGTGGCAATGATGTTGTGTTACGTCAAACTATCTCTTTCTCACAAGCTGCACTAGGTGCTACTATACAAGTTCCTACTTTAGAAGGTAAAGTGGAGTTAAAAATCCCTGAAGGTACACAAACTGGTACTGCTTTCAGAATTAAAGGACAAGGTGTTCCGTATTTACGTCAACCAAGCCAACGTGGTGATCAACACGTAGTTGTCACTGTGGAAACACCTAAAAAATTGACAGATAAACAACGTCAATTATTAGTTGAGTTTGCTGCAGAAAACAAAGAAGATGTAAATACTTTGAAAGTGAATAAAAGCATATTAGAAAATTTAAGTGATAAGGTGAAACAGTTATTTTGACAAGATTAAACCTTGGTAAGTAAGGAGTCATCTATGAAATGGATAGAAATATCCATTACTGTAGAAGTGGCAGTCATTGATGAAATGGCTGCCATTTTTAATGATATAGAGAGTAATGGATACATAGAAGAAACAATAGAAAATAACCCCAACTTAAGCCGTGTGACCATCTATTTAAGCATAGACAAAGATGAGAAGCAATGGAAACAGCTCATAGAAACAGCATTGCAAGATGCTAATATTTCCTTTGAAGATATGGAATGTAAAACTGTAGACGATGAGCAATGGTATCATAGTTGGCAACAATATATTATGCCTACGAGATTGTTACCAGACTTGGTGATCTGTCCCTCTTGGCAAAGCTATGATGCCACTACAGATCCACTCGCTACAGAACAAGATGTGGTAATGACCATGGATACAAAGCTATCCTTTGGTACGGGAGATCATGAGACTACTAGGAACTGTGCCACTTTATTAGGCAAATATATACACCGTATTCACACAGATTTGAGCCAACAGGTTTGCCTAGATATTGGTACTGGTACAGGTATTTTATTACTAGCAGCCCATCATTTAGGGATACCTAACCTAGTGGGCATCGACCTAGAAGAAGAAGCAGCTATGCAGGCCAAGGAAAACTGTGAAAATAATGGTATTGAGGCCACCATCATTCATGGCAATTTAAGCGATGACTTTCACGATAAAGCTCATCTTATACTAGCGAATTTAACAGTTGATCCTCTAAAAATTTTATTGCCTATGATTAGGGAAAAACTACACGATAATGGTATACTAATAATAAGTGGTATTGTGGACGATCGGTATGATGAAATTATGCCGTATATTACTAACCACTGGACTATTATGGAAGAAATGGTAGAGGGCCCTTGGCATACCTTTGCCTTGGCATAAGATAGGAAATATATGAAAAAAATATTTATTGATGGCATTATAGATGAAAGTATCCAATTACCATTAGATACAGCACATCATCTCTTTCATGTATTGCGCCATTCTAAAGAGGAACCTTTTATTGTGAGCAATCATGAAGGGCATACAGGTGAATTTGTGCTATTATCTGAAGAATCAGATATATATATGGCAAAACGATTACGTACCCTTGATGTGTCTACATCAGCTACGAAAGTAGTGTTAATTCAATCCTTTTTGAAAGGCGATAAGTTCGAGTTTTTATTGCAAAAGGCTACGGAATTAAACGTTCATCACATCTACGGTGTATCTTCGGTCCATTGTGTAGCTAAATATGATGCTAAAAAATTAAACGCCAAGAAAAGTAGATGGGAAAAGATTATCATAGAAGCAAGCCAACAATGTGGTCGCCCTAATGTACCTACATTAACAGTAGAACAGTCACTTTCAGAGGTACTGCAAACCTTACAATCTGATGAGGGAGTTCTCTTGTTAGGTGCCTATGAACGAGAAGATGACAAGACGATCAAAGATATTTTACAAACACAGTTACATACTAATTCATACCATACCATAGCCATTTGCATTGGTCCTGAAGGTGGTTATAGCCCTACTGAAATGGAACTATTGGAATCCTGTGGAGGCCATAAGATTAGCCTAGGCTCCACTATATTACGAGCTGAAACAGCGGCATTAAGTGCTGTGAGTATGATTCAATATGAATTACTAGATTAGGAGTCTCATGAAGACAGTTGCATTTACAACCTTAGGGTGTCGTGTCAATCAATATGATACGGATGCCATGAAAGGTTTATTTATAAAAGCAGGATATACACCTGTTGGTTTCGATGAAGAAGCCTCTATTTACGTGATTAATACTTGTTCTGTAACAAATATGGGAGAGAAAAAATCACGCCAATTAATTCGACAAGCAAAACGCCGTAATCCAGAAGCATTTATCGTAGTCACAGGCTGTTATGCCCAATTGGCGCCAGAAGTGATTTCTGCTATCGATGGGGTCAACCTTGTGATCGGTACAGCGAATCGAAATAAAATTGTAGAATTAGTAGAAAATATTCCATCTACAGAAGAACAGATTTCCATCGTTCGTAATGTAATGGAAGAGTCTACCTTTGAAGAAATGCCTTTATTTGGCAATGAAATTGAAAAATGTCGGGCTTTCATGAAGATACAAGAAGGGTGTAATAATTTCTGTTCCTTCTGTATCATTCCTTATACACGAGGAAAATTAAAGTCTAGAAAAATTGAAGACATCGTGGAAGAAGCAAAACGCCTGGTTGCTTATGGGTATAAAGAGGTTGTCCTCACAGGGATACATCTCGGTAACTATGGTATTGAACTACCTGAGCGACCAACCTTAGGCCGCGTTGTGCGTGAATTATTGACTATTGATGGCTTAGAACGCATTCGCTTTGGTTCTATTGAATCTGTAGAAGTATCGGAAGAATTAATCGAGTTAATGGCAACGAACCCTCGTGTATGCCCTAACTTACACTTGCCGTTACAAGCAGGATCTGATCCAGTATTAAAATCCATGAACCGACACTATAATTTGCAACAATACAAAGACTTAGTGAAGTATTTACGTAGTCGGATTCCTAATTTATCCATCACGACAGATATTATCGCCGGTTTCCCAGGGGAAACAGACGAATTATTCGAGGAAACCATGCGCACAGTCAAAGAAGTTGGTTTTACGCATATCCATGCCTTCCCATATTCTATTCGAGAAGGTACGCCAGCTGCTAAGATGGAAGACCAAGTTCCAGAAGCCGTGAAAAAGACACGAGTAGCCTTATTAAATCAACTTGGCAAGGAAGGCTTTAAAGCCTATGCAAACCGTTTCCTTAACCAACCTGTTAAGGTTCTCATCGAACAATGCGATGACTTTTACTATTATGGATTAACCAATGAATATGTACATAGTAAAATACCTAAACGAGAGTACCAATTCAATGTAGGGGATATTGTAAGCGGTAAAGTGACAGAAGTACATAGTGATGTGGTGTTAGTAGAAATTAGTATCTAAATTTTCTCATAAAATATCATTACTTACTTATTATATTAGGAGGAGATATGGCAAGAGGAATTTTATATGTAATGACAACAGTCGTAGATGGTCTAGTAAAAATAGGTAAGACTGGTATTGATAACTTTGAATCTCGAATGAATACATTAGAAAATAATGGTTATCGCAATGTAGTAGGCTTAAAAAGAAAGTTTGCTATTGAAGTAGATGATTATGATGAAAAAGAACTTCTATTAGATGATATATTTAGTAAAAGTCGACTTCATAATACAGAACTATTTGCACTTGATATAGAGTTAGTTATCCAATTATTATCTTCCTTTGATGGAAAGCAGGTCTATCCTACAGATCAAGGTAAAGATGTTGTATTTGATAATGCAACAAAAGCTAGAGTAGAAAATTTAGAGAATAAAGATTTGGGGATGATTCCAAATGGCTTATACAATTTAACGGCAAAAAGAAAAGGTTTTGGTACAGTAAATGGAACACTAAAAGTGGAAGATGGTAAGTTTATCCTTCTAAAAGGGAGTACATGTCCACCTACTGATTATTATCGTATCATTGATCTTAGAAGAACTGCTAATATAGTTAACAATATATTAGTAGAAGATTTTGTTTGTCCTTCTGTTTCTACAGCAGCTACTTTGGTAAGAGGTTCATCATCTAACGGATGGGAGTGTTGGAAAACATCTGATGGTGAATATATTAATATTTTTAGAAAGAAATAATAGACTACATAGAATATTTTTGATATAGTTAATATCATAGTATGTAAGTATCATACAGTAGATAAGAGAGGAAATTCCCATGAAAGAAGATTGCTTATTTTGTAAAATTATTAATAAAGAAATTCCAGCTAAGGTTGTATTAGAAAATGACAAGTTCTTGGCATTCCATGATATTGCTCCAGTAGCACCTGTGCATGTGTTGATCATTCCTAAAAACCATGTGTCTAATATTGCTCATTTAAATGAAAATAATGAAGCCTATGTGGAAGGTATCTTACCCTTTGCTAAGTTGGTTGCAAAAGAATTAGGTCTTGCCGCTGATGGATATCGCTTAACATTAAATACAGGCGCGAAAGCAGGTCAAACTGTATTCCATTTACATGCACATTTGTTGGGCGGTAAAGAATTAGGTTGGCCAAATATTGACTAATCTAGGAGGAACAAGTGTCAATAGAACAAACTATTATAAATCAATATAATGTGGATAATATTCTGCATTACTTTCAAGAAATTGCTAATATTCCTAGAAAATCTGGGTATGAACAAGCTATTTCCAATTATATTAAAGACTGGGCTCTAAACTTGGGCTTAGATGTGTTCCAGGATGAACAGTACAATCTAGTCATTAAAAAAGCCGGCACAGAGGGATATGAATCACATGAACCAGTGATTCTACAAGGTCATATGGACATGGTTTGCACTAAATTAGAGTCTGTGGAGCATGACTTTATTAACAGCCCTATCGCTTTGCATGTAGAGGATGGTATCTTACATGCCAATGGAACTACGTTAGGGGCAGATGATGGCTTTGCAGTAGCCTATGGCATGGCTATCTTAGCATCTACAATGATTCCACATCCTCCGTTAGAGGTAGTATTCACTGTAGAAGAAGAAACTACTTTCAAAGGTGTAAAAACATTAGATTACAGTCATTTACAAGGCAAATGTCTCATCAATATGGATGGAGAACGTATGAATGAAGTGACCATCGGCAGTGCTGGCGGTCATGGTTCTACCGTAACATTGCCTATTGCACAAGTATCTGTGAATAATGAAATGACAAAGCGCAGAATTACCATTGAAGGCTTAAAAGGTGGTCACTCTGGTTGTGATATCCATTTAGGACGTGGTAATGCCATTTACATCCTATCTAAGGTATTAGAACGTATTACAGGGGAACATAACATTCGTATCACAGAAGTAAGCGGTGGTAGTGCGCCTAATGCGATTCCATTACGTGCCTATGCAGATGTATATCTTCATTTACAAGATGTGCCATATGTGCAAGTTCTGTTACAAGAAGAACAAGATAAGTGGAATGCTCACTATGCATCAGCTGGTGAAAATATGACAATATCTTTATCTGTTGTCCCTAAAGTAAATCGTGAAGATTTAGTGGAATTAGATTTAGATGCTATCACCATGGAACGAGCTTTCAGCGGTGACACTGTACAAAAACTATGTGCTCTTATTCAAGGAATTGAACAAGGCGTATTACAACATGCTCCTGGCAATCCGGATGAAGTATGGTACTCTAATAATGTTGGTGTCTTAGGTATGGCGGATGGTACTGTGTACCTTAAAATGCAAGTACGCAGTACAGCTACGAAGAATTTAGAGGCTCATTATAAAGGACTAGCACAATTGGCAGAAACTTATGGTGCTACTACAACCCTTGAGAGCCAATATCCAGGCTGGCTACCAACATTTGATAGTCCATTACAACAAGCTTATCAAAAGGCATATGAATCTGTGACAGGCGCTACAGACTTACAATTCAATGTAATCCATGCAGGCCTTGAAGTTGGCTATATATTAGATAATTTACAAGGCTCTGTAGATGCTATTAACATTGGACCAAACATTCATGACTTACATGCGCCTACAGAACGTATGGAGTTACAAAGTTTTGTTACTACTTGGAATGTGTTAAAAGAGTTTTTAAAAAGCTTATAATATAATCTTTGCTATAGTTTGTCCTACACACAATACTAGTCATGAGTAGAAGGTACTATGAATCTCTAAATGGTAAAATAACAGTGGACTGTTATAGATATTATTAAGTATATAAACTATTGGTAAAAACAACATATTTGCCATTTATTTTGGCTTATGATATAATTACTTCCGATAACGATATATTATCGGAAGTAATTTTTTAGTTTAAAATAGCTATATAGATACCAACAGCTCTATATAGTACATCTGAGGTGCTTATGAGTCAATCTAATACACACTTCTATTTACGCAATTATAAAGAGATTATGAACAACTCCAAGCTTAGCGATAAGGCTAAGTCTAGCATTCTATTATCCAAAGCAGAAAATACCGTTGATGCCTACGAATCTGATTGGATGGATTTTGTGGATTGGTGTCAACATAAACAAGAATCCTTTTTTCCTAGTTCACCAGAAATTATTGTCAATTATATTAATGATTTAGCTGATTACGCTAAGGCTAATACTATATCACGTCGCATTAGCGCCTTATCGGAAAACTTTAATGCTTCTGGTATTGAAAGTAACCCTTGTAGCGCTCCTATCGTCAAACAAGCGATGAGAGGTATTCGTAGATCCTTAGGCACTTACCAACAAGGTAAAACACCTGTACTACTGGATGATCTAATGGATATCCTAGACTATATGGAAACTGCTGATATAGCACCTATACAAAAACTTCGTGATAAAGCTATTTTATTATTAGGCTTTATGGGCGCCTTTCGACGTAGTGAATTATCTGCCTTAACCGTAGAATCTTTAAAGTTTTTACCACAAGGTTTAGAAATCTTTGTTGCCAACTCTAAAGCTGACCAAGAAGGCCAAGGTGCAATTGTAGCAATACCTTATATAGATAATGAAGCATTATGCGCCGTAAGAGCCGTAAAAGCATGGCTACGCTTTGTTCCTATTACAACAGGCCCTATTTTTCGAGGATTTACCAAAAATATGAACGTACGCAAAACTGCTATCAGTGATAAAAGTATTGCAGAAATTGTAAAATACTATATGGCAGCTATTGGCGAAGATCCCTCCTTATATGGAGCTCATAGTCTACGTCATGGATTTGCCACTACAGCTGCCCATTATGGTGTAGAAGAACGTAATATTATGAAACAAACACGACATCATAGTGTTAATATGGTTCGACGCTATATTAATGAAGCCAATAAATTTGTAGATAATCCTATATCTTCTATATTCAAGCCTAAATAGCACCATATTAACTACATATTACTTGAGTTAGATGATGTATATTGAATCTCTATATAGTCGTACATAGACTATATAATACAGAAAATAATCAGATACAATTCTGTCTCCAAAACATGAGAAAGAACAGACAAAAAAGACTGCATACCCCTATGAATAATACATAGGATATACAGTCTTTTTATTCTATCATTCAATATATATATTTTAATATTTTACCGAACATACACATGCTATAATTTAATTATTTGCCCAAGCTGTAATAAAACCGAACATAGTTTTTTCTTTCAGTGTAGGAATCATTAAAGTTTCTCCAGCACGTAATGCCTTACCATGCTGTAAATGATTAATTTCTTCGATCGCTACGATATACTCACGGATATCAATATCTTCAGTTTGCGCCAATGCCTTTTGAGAGATACTCCATAAGGTGTCCCCAGCATCTACTTGTACAGCTTTAATATTTTGAGTATCCATCTCTAATGTTGTAGTATTAATCATACCATTTACTACAAATACCATAGCTACCATTACTAAAATAGAAAATAATTTATTCATAATATATACCTCTCTCTAATAATATCGAACAAAATAAATAGTACATCTGTTTGTTTATATTCATATTCTAACACACATACAAATGTTCGGTCAAGCATAATTTTTTAGAACGCATATTTGACAATTTTCGATATTAAATTTATAATAGGTGTATATAAATTAAATTCCATAATACTGTAGAATGAGAGGTTATTCCCTTGAGACGTCCTGCCACTGATATAAATAGCAAACAACAAAGAATATTAGATTTTATTATTGAAAGTTTACAACAGCGCTATCGCTGCCCAAGTGTTCGTGAAATTGGCGATCATATGGGGTTAAGCTCCACTTCTACTGTTCAAAGTCATTTAAATACATTAGAAAAATTTGGCTATATTACTCGTGATGCGAATAAGAATCGCTCTATTACCGTTGTAAATATGCCTGATGTACCTGCTTTAGAAATGGATGAAGAAACTCACGAAGTTACGTCAAGCCCTGAATTTAATTTTTTAGAGGCTGGCCTTCGTCGTGTCCCTTTGATTGGAACTGTACAAGCAGGTCTTCCTGTAACAGCTATTGAAAACCGTGAAGATGAGTTCGTATTACCTACTGCTCTATTAGGTAGCTCTGAATGCTTCTTATTACGTGTTCGTGGCGAATCCATGCGCGATATCGGTATGTATGAAGGTGATTTGCTTATCGTTCGCAATCAATCCACTGCCAACAATGGGGATATCGTAGTTGCTCGAATTGATGATGAAGCCACTGTAAAACGCTTTTATAAAGAGTCTGACCATATTCGTTTAATGCCAGAAAACGAAGAGTTTGAGCCTATCATCACACGTAATTGTGTGATTGAAGGTCGAGTGATTGGGCTCATTCGTGACCATATTTAATCTAATATAATAAAGAAAAAGATAGTAGTCTTTAATAAGACTACTATCTTTTTCTTTTTAAATTTTTATTGTTTATATGATTCTATAGCTGCATCGATGATCTGCGCTTCTTCTACAGATGGATCACATAATGGTAATAGTAATGGCCCTGTTATAAATCCTAATTGCTTCATCGCATATTTTACAGGAATAGGATTTGTGGTAATAAACATAGCTTTTAAGATAGGTACCAAGGATAGCTCAATAACTCTTGCTTCTTTTACCTTTCCTTGTCTGAATAATCCTATCATCTCTTGCATTTCATTTCCTACAATATGTGCGGCCACAGAAATAACACCGGCTCCTCCATTTTGTATCACATCTAATGTTAATGCATCATCACCAGAATAAATCATGAAATCATCACTTGGTAGTAATGCACGAATTTGTTGAGTAATACTAATATCACCTGTAGCTTCTTTAATAGATGTAATATTAGGGCATTCTTTAGCTAATCTAGCTACTGTTTGTGGTTCTATACGACCACCTGTTCGACCCGGTACATTATATAGCATAACGGGTAAATCAGTACTGTCTGCAACTGCTTTAAAATGTAAATAACAACCTTCTTGATTGGGTTTGTTATAATATGGTACCACAGCCATCACGCCATGAACACCAGTATGGCTAGCAGCCTTCGTTAAAGCGATCGATTTTTTAGTAGAATTACTACCTGTATTCGCAATAATGCTAGCACGATGACCATACTCTTTAGCGATTAATGTAAATAGCTCAAGTTTATCACGATCATCAATATTTGGACCTTCACCAGTAGTGCCACATACAATTAACCCATCAGACCCATTATCTAATAAGTATCCGGCTAAACGTAGTGCTTCTTGAAAATTTACATGACCATCGTCAGTAAAAGGAGTGATCATTGCTGTTAAGATATTTCCAAATGTTGTCATCTTAGCACCCCCTGAAATATATGATTAGAAAGATTGATGTTCTACCAAGTATTCTGCAATTTGTAATGCATTTAATGCAGCACCCTTACGAATTTGATCTCCTACAATCCAAAAATTCATAGCATGCTCGTTAAATAAATCTTTACGAATGCGGCCGATTTCACAATCATTTTGATTCGATGTATATAAAGGCATTGGATATTCTTGTGCTGCTGGATTATCGTTCACACGTAAACTAGGGAATTTTTCACAAGCAGCTTTGAAATCTTCTACAGATACTGGAGACTCTGTCTTTACTAATACAGATTCAGAATGAGAGCGATATACTGGTACACGTACTGTAGTCGGTACTACAGCAATAGTATCATCATGGAAAATCTTTTGTGTTTCCAATACCATTTTCATTTCTTCTTTAGAGTATCCATTTTCCATGAATACATCAATTTGCGGAATTAAATTAAAAGCGATTGGATAATGTTTGTCCATAGAGCCTGTAGGTAATAAATTAGCTACCATATCTTCCCCTGCAACATGTTGAGCTACTTGGGAATCTAATTCTTCAATCCCCTCTTTGCCAGCGCCAGATACAGCTTGGTATGTGCTGACAACAACACGTTTAATAGGAGATAAGTCATGCAATGGCTTTAATCCTAAAGCCATGATAATAGTAGAACAATTAGGATTAGCAATAATACCTTTATGTGTATCAATATCCTCTGGGTTTACTTCAGGTACTACTAATGGAACGTCTGGATCCATACGGAAAGCGCTGGAGTTATCGATAACAATAGCACCACGTTTAGCAGCTTCTGGAGCCAATGTTTTAGAAATAGAACCTCCTGCAAATAAAGCAATATCTACACCTTCAAAAGATTCTGGTTTTGCCTCTTCCACCACATACTCTTTTCCATCTACTGTTAAAACTTTACCCGCAGAACGAGCAGATGCTAATAGTTTAATGCTTTCATAAGGAAATTTACGTTCTTCAATTAATGTAATAAACTCTTGTCCTACTGCACCAGTAGCACCTAATATGGCTAAATGAGGTTTTCTCATAGTGACTCCTTAATATTAATAACTTAATGTATAGTTATATGTATTATACTATTTAAGTTTTTCTTTAGCAAGAATTATATAGAATATAGAATTATAAATAATGTTCTAATCCATAAGTTAAGCCTGCAAAATCTTTGATTTTTTTACAAGCTAATACCACACCAGGCATAAAGGATAAGCGACTTAATGAATCATGACGAATCACCAATGTTTCATCATATCCACCAAAAATAACTTCTTGATGTGCCACATAACCTGGCAAACGGACACTGTGAATTGTCACATCATCCACCTTAGCACCTCGAGCACCTGGTAGACTCTCACGAGTTAAATCTTCAGCAGCTTTCACATTGGCTTTTTGTTTTGCATCATTGATCAATTTAGCCGTTAATACAGCTGTACCAGAAGGTGCATCATATTTATGATTATGATGTAATTCAATAATCTCCACATCTGGAAAATACGGAGCTAGTTCCGCTGCCGTTTTCATCATCATCACTGCACCTAACGAGAAATTAGGAGCTACCAAACAATTCGCATTATGTGCTCTACCAATGGAATCTAATTCTTGGCGCTGTGCTTCTGTAAGACCAGTTGTACCAATCACAACGTGAATTCCTTTTGTTAGCATAAGTTTTGCATTTTCAAAAATAATGGCTGGTGTTGTAAAGTCCACAATCACATCTGGATGTACGGCTTCAATAGCTTCCTCTAATTGACTGTAGATTTTACAGTCTAAAGGACTAGTGCCCATAAATTCACTAACATCTTTACCTCCATGGCTAGGATCTACCCCCCCCACTAAGGTTAACTCTGTATCATTATGAACAGCTTTTAGAACCTCACGGCCCATTTTGCCAGCTGCTCCATTTACTAAAACTTTCATTGTTCCTCCTAGAGTAATTCCTGTTGAAAGTATTGAATCATTTCTTTTGCTGTTTCTAAGGCTGTATCTGAGAAAGATTGGCCTGACATCATACGGGCAATTTGTGCAACACGTTCCTCTTCTGAAAGGATAGTAACTTTAGAAATAGTTCGACCTTCTTCTTCTACCTTGCGTAGATGATAATGTTGTTTTGCCACGCTTGCTGTTTGTGGTAAGTGCGTAATACAGAATACCTGATTACCAGAACTTAACTGTAGAATTTGTTTAGCCACTTGTAAGGCTATATCACCGCTAATACCTACATCAATTTCGTCAAATACTAATGTCTTACGAGTTGCTTTATTAAATACGGATTTAAAAGCTAAGGCGATACGCGCTAATTCACCGCCAGAGGCAACTTTATGTAGTGGTAATAAAGCTTCCCCTGCATTGGCAGAAAACAATAGCTCTATCCGGCTCGCTCCCAAAGGAGATAAAATCTCAGTACCTTCTATGACAAATTCTAACTTTGCCTTTGGCATACCTAACTGAGTTAAGTTTTGCTGTAAGGCATCAGTAATCTCTTTATGATGAGCATAACGTATTTTTGTAAGCCTTTCTAAAGCTTGTACCGCTTGTGTTTGTAAGGTTTCCACGCGTTCCACTAACTGCGATTCTTCACTTTCCTCTGATTCTAGTAATTCTAATCGCATTTGTGCCATTTCTTCAAAGGCTAATATTTTTTCAATAGTGTCTCCATATTTACGTTTTAAATTGTATATAAGCGTGTCTCTCTCTTGTAAGTAAAAATAGCGTTCTTCGTCATAGCTAATGGAATCACGGTATCTATCTAAAGCTTGTCCAGCTTCTTCTAATTGATAATACGCAGATCGCAATAACTCAGCTATTTCTTCCATATCCTTATCATATTTTACAAGATCAGTCACTTCATTGGTTATACTATTCAAGCCATCAATAAGAGGAGTTCTGCCCCCATAGATACCATCATAACAACTAGAAATTGTAGATTGAAGATGCTCATAGTTATCTAATCTCTCTAATTCTTCAGATACAGCTGTATCTTCATTAGTTTGTAATTGGGCTTCTTCAATTTCATCAATCTGAAACCTCAACATATCTAATTCACGAATTCTTTGTGCCGACTCTTCACGCAATGTTTCTAATTGTCGCTTTGCACTGGCATAGTCAGTATAGGCTACTACGTAATTTTCATAAGCCTTCGTAGCATCATCATTATACGTATCTAAATAGATATGATGTGTATCCGGTAATAAGAGCTGTTGGTTACTATATTGACCATGAATATCTGCTAAATAGGTGCCGATTTCACGTAATGCCTTCAATGGAATCACTTGGTCATTAGCTAAAATTTGTGATTTACCGTTTCGATTAAAAGTTCTAGATAAAATTAAAGTATCTTCTTCTACTAAAATATTTTTATTTACTAATAGCTCTTGTAATGCTGTATCTCCTGCAATATCAAAAGCGCCTTCAATCAGAAAAGAATCCTTCTCATGACGAATAAATTCACTACTAGCTCTTTCTCCTAATAAAATAGAAAACGCATCCATCAATATAGATTTACCAGAACCTGTTTCTCCAGTAAAAATTGTGATGCCCTTGGCAAACTCTAGCTGCATATGTTCGATGAGGGCAAAATTTTTAATCCCCATGCGTACTAGCATATTAATCCCTCATTAAGTCTTGAATACGGTCCAATACCATTTCTACACTTTCTACAGAATTACATATCAATAAAATTGTATCATCTCCAGCAATCGTACCTATAACTTCATGCCATTTTGCATGGTCAATAGCAAAGGCTACTGACTGCGCAGAACCAGGTAATGTATGTAATACGACTTGATTCAACACGTGGTCAATACGCAAAATAGAATCTTGGAACAAGCGATTGATGCGTGTTCTAGATAACATAATATTTTCTTCTGGAGATAAGGCATATCGATATCGTCCATCCCCTGTAGGAACTTTTATTAACATCAATTCCTTAATATCACGTGATACTGTTGCTTGTGTAACGGTAATCCCTTCTTCTACCAAGGCTTGCGCTAATTCTTCTTGTGTTTCAATAGCCTTAGTTTGAATAATTTCTTTTATCTTATTATAACGAAAACGTTTCATTATTTCCTCCGACGAATAATATATAAAATAGGCGGTTGATTCGCTTGATTTAATGGTCGCCATGTACTGCAGTGAAAATCTTTTTGACTAATAGAAGCTATATAGTTTTCTAAATCTTCTGCCTCTTTACGACCAGTTTCTGTTCCAGGATACGCTACAATGGTACATAATCCATGTACTGAAAGTTTTTCTAATCCCTTTGATAAAGCTTTAATTGTTGATACAGATTGTGTCATAATTTGATGGTCTGCATTCGGTAAGTACCCCAAATTAGCTACCATTAAATCGATAGTAGATACAGGAAGTGTTTCCAGTGCACTATCATGTGACCCCAATATGAAATCCACTTGTTTTATAGCCTGTGGAAGCTCTTTCAAAAGCTTTTCTTTCGTCCTTGTTAGCGCTACTTCTTGTATATCAATAGCATATACATGAGAATTTTCATGACAATGTGACAATAGATATACTGTGTCATGTCCATTGCCACAAGTAATATCTACAATAGTTCTAGCTGTAACTAGGGCGTCCAACCATAAGTGATGCTGAAATTCTACACTATGGTGTAGAGGAATCATAGAACCTCCTTAGATCGTGCGGTCAACTTTTTAAACAAGGTAGCAAAGAATTTTTGATCTTTAAATCGCACATATTTACAATATTGTGGATGTGCTTCAATATGTAAAGAGTCAGTATTACTAAATTCGTAATCAAAAGTGCCATCTACAGAGATATGTAGATTTTTCTGACGCTCTGGCATAGTAATATCAATCTTTGCACTTTCTTTTAGCACCAAAGATACGCCCTGCAATAAATGAGGGGCAATCGGTGTTACTATAAGAGAGCGATTATCTGGCGCCATAATAGGACCTCCAGCAGATAAGTTATACCCTGTAGACCCAGTGGAACATGCTACAATTAAACCGTCAGCAGGATACATTTGAGTATGTCCACCGTTAATCGACAAATTAATGCGAGCCATTTTACCCGGTTCTGAGCGGGATACAACAATATCATTAATAGCAGGACGCAGCACGCGTTCTCCTTCTGGAGTATGCAAAGTTCCCACTAAATGAATGCGATCTTCCACATAAAAATCGCCTTTACTAATTCTTTCAATGGCCATCTCTAAGTTTTCAAGCTCTATTTGATTTAGGAAACCTAATTCCCCTAAATTAATGCCACAAATTGGTACATTATATGGGTAAATTTGACGGGCTAATTGAATAATTGTACCATCACCACCAAAGCTAAATGCCATATCCAAATGTTCAAATATGTCTGGTCGTGATAATAAGTGAGATTTCTCTATCCCCAACGCATATACATCATGATGTTCTAATTCTTTAGGCATATAGACTTCTATACCATATGTATGGCAATAGGTAATTGCTTGTGATAATATATCTCGAATATTCTCTTTTTTCATATTAGGAAAGAAACCGATTCTCATAGATCCTCCTATAATCGATGAGCCTCCTCTACCGTGGCTGTAATAAGCCCTTCAGTAATGTCTAAGGAACCCTCTGCTTGTTTTGTAAAATATCCTAAAAATTCAATATTTCCTTCCATTCCTTTAATGGGAGAATAGGTTAGTCCATGTAAATATAACCCACAATCTTTAGCAATGTGCAAGATACGATCTAACACCAATCTATGTGTGGATTTCTCACGTACTATTCCACCTTTACCGACTAGTTCTTTACCAGCCTCAAACTGAGGCTTGATTAAAGCTACTAAAGAACCAGTATCTTTAAGTAAAGTAGTCGCTACAGGTAACACTTTATCCAAAGAGATAAATGCTACATCTATGGAAATAAAATCGCTAAGTTCCCCTAATTGTACTGGAGTAACGGTGCGAATATTTTGTTTTTCCATATTAATGACTCTAGGATCTTGTCGTAACTTCCAGGCTAGTTGATTATACCCTACATCAATGGCGAACACTTTGGCTGCTCCATGCTGTAAGGCACAGTCTGTAAACCCTCCTGTGGAAGCACCAATATCTACCATTACGGCATTCGTTAGATCGATAGGATATAACTCGATGGCTTTTTCCAACTTTAAGCCACCACGGCTTACATATGGTAAGGTATTACCTTTTACCTCCAAATGTGTATCTACTGAAACTTTAGTACCAGCTTTATCCAATCTCTGTGTACCAGAAAAGATAAGCCCCGCCATAATAGCAGCCTTGGCTTTTTCTCTACTTTCAAATACACCACGTTGCACCAGTAGTATATCAAGACGTTCTTTTTGACTCATACGTGTCTCCTACTGTGTGCGATCCATTAAATATTGGACTAGACCTTCAAGAACAGGTGATGTGCAGTTGGAATCATGTAACGCTGTTAATGCTAGATTAGCCACCTCTTGAGCTCGTTCTTTAGCAGTATCTAATCCTAAAATAGATACATAGGTTGCTTTATGCTGACGTTCATCACTGCCAGGAGTTTTACCTAATTCTTCTTGTGTGCCTACTACATCTAAAATATCATCGGTAATTTGGAATAATAAACCTAAATGATCAGCATATCGTAGGTAGACCTCTCTTACGGATGTTGTGGCCTCCATAATAATCAGACCAATTTCAACAGCTGCACTAAATAATGCTCCTGTTTTACCTTTGTGAAGAACTACTAATTCATCCAATGGTAGGAATTTTCCTTCTGATTGTAGGTCAAAAGCTTGTCCACCTACCATTCCGCTAGGCCCTGCACCTTTGGCTAAGACATGAATAATTTGCACTACTTGTTCTGCAGATAATGTTGTGTGTTTGCTAACTAATTCAAAGGCATAGGTTAATAATCCATCTCCTGCTAAAATAGCCATACCATCGCCATATACACGATGATTGGTTAGTTTTCCTCTACGATAATCATCATTATCCATAGCTGGTAAATCATCATGAATTAAAGAATAGGTATGAATCAATTCTATAGCACACACTACATCTTTATAAGCATCCCAAGATCCACCTAAAGATTCAATGACAGCTTTTGTAATAATAGGCCGAATTCTTTTACCACCCATCAATAAGCTATAATTCATGCTATCGTATAAACGAGCATATTCCGTATTAGGTGATTCTAATACAGAGGATAAATAACTTTCAATGTCTGCTTTGCTTTGTTGCAAGTACTCTTTTAACATAATATCCTCAATTCTTTGAAAGATAATAATTTTTGTATAAATATTCTAATTCTATTATACCTAAAAAAACGTACTTTGTCTCCTAATTCGTATCTACTTGTACAGTTTCAATTATTTGTTCAATTTCTTCTTCTACAAGTTGCAATAAATCAGAACATTCTTTGACTAATGTTAATCCTTCTTTATAGGTTTTTAACAATTCATGCATAGATAAGCTTTCGTCATCTAATTTTTTTACTACTTCTTCTAAGGCTGTATATTTCTTTTCATAATTTTTTATAGATTTAGCCACGATGTGTTACCTCCTGTACAGTCGCTTTCACAGATCCATCTTGAATATGTATATCTAATGTATCGCCAATTTGTACACTTTGAATCGTTTGTAATGGAGTACCATTAAGATCAACTTTTGCAAATCCCTTAATGACCTTAGCTAAAGGATTTTTGTTATCTAATTGAGTCGCTAATATAGCTAATTTACGTGATTCATCTTGGGATTTCTTTTGTATTGCACTATGTAATAGGTGTTCAAAACGTTGTAATATATTTCTCTGTTGATGCACCAAGTTCATGGCAGGTACAATAATCTTGCGGTTGGCAATAGAAAATAACTGTTGCTTTTCTTTTTGAATACGATACTGCACAGTATTGTGAATAAAGTCTAATTTCTGCTGTACTTCTTCTTGTAAGTCCAACAGTGGATAGATAGATAATTCTGCAGCATGACTTGGGGTTGCCCCTCTTACATCTGCGACAAAATCACATAGTGTATAATCTACTTCGTGACCTACTGCAGACACAACCGGTGTTGTACATTGGAATATAGCTTCTATTAAAGCTCTATCATTGAAGCACCATAAATCTTCCATAGAGCCACCACCACGACCAACAATAATTACATCTACATCTGGGTCAGCATCTGCCATAGCTACACCACGAGCAATAACAGGGCCCGCTGTAGGTCCTTGTACAGGTACATTAAATACTTTAAATGTTACTAATGGATTGCGATGGGATGCTACATGTAAAATATCGTGAATAACTGCTCCTGATGCAGAAGTAACAACACCAATACAACTCGGTACAGGTGGCAAAGGTTGTTTGTGCCGTTCGTCAAAATACCCTAACGCATATAGCTCTTGTTTTAATTTCTCATAAGCAATTTGATAGTCACTTTTGGCACCAATACGAATATCTTCGCAAATAAAACTTAAACGACCAGTTTTTTCGTAAAAACTAATGTTTCCTCGTACTTGTACTAACAAACCGTTTTCAAGGGCACCTTCCAAGCCACGTTGTTGCACTTTAGAACGCCACATAGCCATATCAATGGAGCCTGTATCATCGATGAGAGAAAAATAATAATGTCCTGTACTATGACGTTTTACATTAGAGATAACACCTTCAACAATACAGTTCTTTAAGAGAAATTCTCCCTCTACGGTTTGCTTAATAATTTTATTTAATTCTCCAACGGAGTAAGCATCCATTCTATTCTCCTTCAACAACCTTTGCTCCATAGGCATTACCTGAGGCATTATCTGCACTATATTTAGAGGATACACATAACACATCTAAATCATGATGGTGTCCCCAATGAACTAAACGATCTTGTAAGTAGGTATTAGCCATGACACCACCGGCAGTAATTAAGGTTGTAATATTATGTTTTGTTAAAATATGAGATAAGGCTTTCTCTAGGGAATTTCCAATACAATGGAACACAGAGGCTGCCAAGATTTGTGCATTTTTTTCTGTACTAAATGATTCCCTATCAGTCCAATCTATAGGCCCATGTTGTAATGATTCCCACCAGCGTTGTCCAGCGCTATATGGCCCACCAAAGCTAATGGTAGATTCTTTTACTGATACAGGGAGCACCGAGTCTACATTGTATTTAATACGCCTTCCTAATGTTTCCATGCTTGGGCCCGCTGGAAACTTTAAGCCCATTAAAACACCTAATCGGTCTACTAACTGGCCTCCTGCTATATCATCAGAGCCACCTACTATTTGCACTTTAAAACCACTTTTATAAATGCGTTCACAAAGAACAAATTCCGTGGTTCCTCCAGAAAGGTGTAAACTTAAAAAGGGACCTTCTGGAATTTCACCAATTTCACGTAAGGCTGCCCATATATGATTCTCTTGATGAGAAAATACATGTACAGGAACTTGTAAACAATGTCCCAGTGATTTTGCTGTATTAAGACCTACTAAGAATGCCGGCATATAGGAATCTTCTTCTCGTCTTGGAAAACCGCTGACACCGATAGCTGAAATGGGTTGATCCAAATGTAAAGACTGAATCAGTTCACCTAAAGCACGAGTATGTTGAAACACCATTTGTGACTGTTGTAATCCTCGTTTCCCCTGCGGTACTTCTAACAGTTTTCTAACTTCCTGTACTAATCTACCTTCCTCATCAACAATTGCACAAGATGTAGTATAACAACTTGTATCTATTCCTAAATAATAGGTCATGTTATTGTCTCGATTTAGCTAAATTATGAAGGATAGCATTAATGTACTTATAGGAAGTCTCTCCACCAAACTCTTTCGCTAATAAAACAGCTTCATTAATAACAATCTTTGCTGGTGTATCCTCTTGTGGATGTAATAGCTCCCACGCTGCCATACGTAAAATAGTAAGTTCTACTTTAGGAAAACGTTCCATTTTACGTTTAGGAGAAAATTCTTGTAAAGCTGCATCTAATTGTTCTTTTTCACTACGCACACCTGCAATTAATTGTTTTGCAAATTGATTGGCTTTTCCTTGCATTTTAGTGGTATCTAAAACTGCCTCCTCAACTATTTCTTCTGAAAATGTATCTGCATAAATAGTTTCAAATGCAAACACTCTTGCTAACCTACGATGATTCATGATTAGGTTCCCTTCTTTCTAGACCGTCAATGTGTACATCTACACGAACACGATATAAGTCTAACATATTTCGTAAATCTTGCCGCACTTGTTGTTGTATTTGTCGTGCCACTTCTAATGGATGAGATCCACAATATAAACGAAGATATAAATTAATTTCTATAAAAGCCTCTCCAAAGCTATCTCGTTTATGTTTAACATTCATTCCAGGCCAACTTTTTTGCCCTAGTTTTTGTGAGATACCATCTACAACACCATCAAAAAATCGTTTGCTCATGGAGTGTATTTCATCGAAAGATGACAATACTCTTGCAGTGACATCTAAAATAACGGCATCTGTAATTTCAATTTCTAAATGATCTGACATACAAATCCTCTATAATATGGTACTTTCAAAAATTATATCTTGCACATAAATATCCACACTATTCACAGTAGCATCTGCCATAGAAACAAGAGCACTTTTTACTCGCTCTTGTAAACGCAAGGCTATATCTGGGACGCGATATCCATAATACACTGCAATATGTAGAGATACTTGCAATGATCCATCTTCTAAAACTTGTACTTTTACACCTTCCATGGCATTTTTTCTGCCAAATATGCTACTGACCGTATCTCCAAATGTTGTACTCATACCCGCAACACCTTTAGTTTCCAATGCTGTCATGGTAGCAATCATTTCATAAACAGAATGGTCGAACTGTATCAGTCCTTCAAAAAAGCGATTATCTTCCATATATTTACCAAAAAAGCATTTGTCGTCCTACCACAGGCCAACAAATGCTTTTAATTACAATACTATACTAGTTGTTAAAAGATCAAATCTGTGGTTTAAGCACGTTCAATATATTGTCCAGTACGTGTATCTACACGCAATACATCGTCTACTTCGATGAATAAAGGTACTTTTACAACATAACCTGTTTCTAATGTAGCAGGTTTATTACCACCAGTTGCAGTATCACCACGGATACCAGGATCAGTTTCAACTACACGTAACTCAACAGCTACTGGTAAATCGATACCGATTACGATACCTTGGAAGAACATAATGGATACTTCCATATTTTCTAACAAGAAGTTTTTAGCATCCCCTAATTGATCTACTGTTAATTCAGTTTGGTCATATGTTTCATTATCCATGAAAGTATATGCTCCATCAGATTCATATAGGTATTGCATGCGACGACGGTCAACATGAGCTTTTGGCACTTTTTCACCAGCATTGAAAGTACGCTCTACCACAGCACCTGTTTGTAGGTTTTTCAATTTAGCACGTACGAAAGCTGCTCCTTTACCTGGTTTAACATGTTGAAAGTCAACTACTTGCCATACATTACCATCTAATTCGACAGTTACGCCTGGACGAAAATCATTACTGGAAATCATTATAAATCCCTCCATTACACATCTAGTTCTATTAAATCTTTAGGAGTTTTTGTGAGAACTTCACAACCCTCCTTAGTAACTATAACTGTATCTTCAATACGTAATCCCATATGCCCTGATAGATATATACCTGGCTCTACTGTGACTACCATATTGGATCTTAATATATCTTTTGATTTTGGTGATACCACTGGTAATTCATGAATATCTAAACCTACCCCATGACCTGTGCCATGACGAAAGTTTGACCCATATCCTTGTTCTTTGATATAGTCTCTACAAATTGAATCTATCTCTAAAGCAGTTACACCTTCTTTTATAGATGCAACACCACGTTGTTGTGCTTCTAACACAATAGAGTACAACTCTTTTTGTTCATCACTAGCCTTACCTAATACGATAGTGCGTGTCATATCTGAATGATATCCTTTATACATAGCACCAAAGTCAAAGGTAATAAAATCGCCTAGCTCCATCACTTTATCACTAGCGACCCCATGAGGCATACTAGAACGATAACCAGAAGCAACAATAGTTGCAAACGATGGCTCTTTAGATCCACGTCGTAACATTTCTGTTTCTAGAATAATACGTGCCTCGTTTTCAGTCATCCCCACTTTTAGCTGTGGTAACATAGCTGCAAATGATTCATCTGCAATATTAAACGCTTGCCGTAAATATTTCAGTTCATCTTCTCGTTTCACTATACGAAGGCTAGCAAAATCGAAGGATAAAAATTCTGTTTCATTCAATGTATCACAAACTTGCTGAAATACATCGACACTCATATAGTTTCCTTCAAAGCAACATGTAGTTAAACCAATACTTGAACGTTTTAGTAAGTCCCTAATTGTTTCATATACATCACCTGTATATTCTACTACTTCGTATCCTTCACATTGTTCTTTTGCCTGTTCTGTATAACGACTATCCGTTATCATATACGCTTTGTTAGGCGTTACAAGGGCAACCCCTGTAGTTCCTGTAAAGCCAGCAAAATAATGCAGATTAATAGGACTAATAAGAATAGCGCCCCCGTATGATTCTTCTTGTAGGAATCCTTGTAAAGTTGCTAATCCATTCATCATCTCGCCTCCTTAAAAAGCATCAACTAATGATACCATATAATGCATAGATATGACAAATTGAATAGATTCGATTAAACAATTTCTTTTTCTTCTTCTGTTAAATCTATGAATGTGCCCACTTCTTCAATAGAATCAAGGGTAATTCTATCGATAGCAATGCGTTGTAAGTACGTTACCGTCCCACCACAGGCACCGATCATACGTTTCACTTGATGATATTTCCCTTCGTAAATAGTCAATTCACAGGAGTGAATGATTTCACCAAACTCATTCATCACTCCTTCATCATTGTGAAGCGATAGTTCTGCCGGCTTACACTCTGTACCATCCCCTAAAACTATACCAGCTTGTATACGTTGTATGCCTTCATCTGATAAAGCCCCACTATATTCTACATAGTAAGTTTTACCAATATTTTTTTTGCCATGAATAATTTTATGAGCCCAAGGACCATCATTGGTTAATAATAACAACCCTTCTGTATCTTTATCAAGTCGTCCCACAGGGAATACCTTCAAAGTTTGAAACTCTTCAGGAAGTAACTCCATGATAGTAGGATCTGTAGAATCTTCTACAGCTGTTACATATCCAGCTGGTTTGTGAAATTTAATATAATATTCTAATTGTGCTTGTACAACTTGATCTTGAACCGTAACCACATCTACATCAGGATTGATATGCATGTCTTTTTTCTTAACAATACTATCATTTACCTTTACAAGACCCTGTTTGATTAAATCATGCACTTCTTTTCTTGTACCAAAAGCCTTATGGGCTAAAAACTTATCAATCCTCACCGTAACCACCTTCTCTCACATGAGTATGAGATGTATCATTTAATATACAAATACGATTATAAGGAGATTGGTCACCCCAGAAATCCACCACACTAACGGCTGTATTCCCCTGTGCTAGCCGCCATAAACAATTCAGTGGAATACCCGTTAATGCACATAATAATGTACGTATGGTTCCTCCGTGACAAACTACCAATAACCTCTCACCATCCTCCATACGCGCTAACTCTTCTAATAAACGAGTATAGGCACGTTCTTGCACCATTTCTACTGTCTCCCCATTAGGAATTGGTTTCTCTGATGGATCTTCATAAATAGCTTCGATTTGGCCAGGCCAGCGTTCATTAATTTCAGAATATGTTAAGCTTTCCCAG
Source organism: Veillonella sp. CHU594 (assembly GCF_003992265.1). Taxonomy (NCBI): domain Bacteria; kingdom Bacillati; phylum Bacillota; class Negativicutes; order Veillonellales; family Veillonellaceae; genus Veillonella; species Veillonella sp. CHU594. The sequence goes on along the minus strand of NZ_RQVB01000003.1, from coordinate 102,152 downwards.
TCGCCAAAGTTAATTTCCCGTAATCCTTCTGTAAAAGTGGTAGGAATATAACGACCTTTTAGAATTTCTTCAGATGTAACCCTAGCTCTTACTAGGTCTGAAACGATTGCTCTATCAAAATGAACATCTCGTAAGGCATCACCCACATCTACAGCTTGGGCCATACCTTTTTCATTTAAAGGTATATCACTAAATCCTTGGTGCTTTCCTAGATGATTCCAATCCGTTTCACCATGGCGGACAAAGTAAATTTGTATCATAGTATCTCCTGTTATAATGTAAAATATGCTCGTAAAGCTTGCAATAATTGTTCATTTTGCTCTCTTGTTTTGACAGCGATACGAAACCAATTGGGGCCTAGCCCAGTATAGTGAGAGCAGTCTCTAATTAATATAGATTGATGATACAAGTGCTGAATCATATCTTCTAAAGAATACTGATCATCTAGATGACAGAGAGTATAATTCACAGATGGTTCAATGCACTGTAATACATCCATCTGTACAATCTTCTTATATAGCCATTCTTTTTCTTGTTTTAGTACTGTCCGAGTCTCTTGTATATAGTCTGTATCTTGTAAGGCTTTTTCACTATATATTTGCGCTAAATGATTTACAGTCCAAGATGGAATATGAGATTTAATGAAGTTAATAATCATAGGATTTGCCATCATCGCCCCAATACGTAGACCGGGAACTGCGTAAAACTTAGTTAAAGAATGTACAACTATCACATTGTCATACTCTTTCACATAGTTTCGCATAGAATAGTCATCCCCTAAAAAATCAACAAATGACTCATCAAACACTAGATAGTGACCATTTTTCTTGCAAACTTCAATTAATTCACGACTTTCATGTTTCCACAAGGTGCCACATGGATTATTGGGATTCCCAATAAATACTAAGCGATGCTTAGACTGATTTAAATCATGTAATATCGTTGTTAAAGGATAGGAAAAGCAAAATGAATCCGCATCAAATTGTAATTCATATTCTATGAATGGTAGGCCACACGAATGAGCACCATGGCTATACTCTGAAAATCCAGGAGCTGGCACATACACAGCTTCTATTTCTGGCAATCGGCATATGGCATAGATTAATTCAGCTGCACCATTACCGAAAGCAATGTATTCTTTTGGCATATCCCACAATTCGGACGTGATAGCAAAAAGGTTCGTCATGTCTGGATCTGGATAATGTATCACATGTTGAAATGCCTCATTCATAGCATCCATCCCCTTGGCGCTCATACCCAAAGGGTTAATATTGGCACTAAAATCTAAAATCTGATCTAAGGAAGTATCTAATAGTCGACTCGCTTTATGCACATTACCACCATGCACATTCGTTTTTTTCACCATCATAACCTCCTTTATCGTTCCATGAAAGTAATTCCTTCATTCGTAGTTTCTACTATATCTATGAAGGTAAGATTTGGTAATTCCTGCTTTACTCGTTGCAAGCAGTGTACAATACTTGGTGAGTCTGGGGGAAATAGCAATCCCAGTACAGTTCCACTATGAGCAATAATCGTTCCTATTGCATTACACTCTACCCCAATTTGATGTAATGCATATAAGTTTACCTTATGCAAAATACGTTGATTGCCAAAAGAACTAATGGTAGAGGCCTCACCAATAAGTTTCACATTATGCTTATGTATACCTTCTTTAAATTTTGCTAAAGCTTCTACCATCAACTCTTCTTTTTCATCAATTAAAACATCTAAATTTTGCTGATGATTAAATTGTACCGTATCAATCGTACCGCCTTCATCAAACATGACGATTCGGATGGGTGGACATGTGCCTAATAATTCACAACATGTACCATTTAGATAATCGAACTGAACAATACCAGGGTAAAAAGGAGCATCTGTAGGTTCGATTGATAAGCAGATTGAGGCCAATTGCTCCATAGAAAGATCGTAGCCATGACTTTTTGCTGTAGCCATAGCTACTACACTAATATCTGCACTACTAGAAGCCAATCCTTTTCCTTGTAAAATATCGGAATGTAAATATACAGGCTTCGCCGTAGATCGATCGATTCCCAAAGTATCCAATACCGTGATGTAAGCTTGATAGGCCTTTGACTGTAAAGAAATCGATGAAAGAGGAAGTGGATATTGTACATCACCAATGGCATAAGAATAGCGATTAATAGGACAGGTTACTAGAAATCGTTGTCCTTTTATGGAGCCTTGAATAAATTCTCCACAAGTGCCTGGCGTTCTTACATAAAATGCCAACTCTACTTCCTCCTTTCATTTATATAACACTTACAATAATTGCGCCTAAAATGATAAAAATTTCTGATAATTCACATACAAATCCATACGTGTCCCCTGTAGTCCCTCCTAAATGTTTTGTCACATAGGAGTTAATAATAAGGTTAACTAAGAGGGCAATAACAAATAAGTATACATATAACCACTCATAATACAATATAGGTAATAATGCTAATAGGGTCGCTACTGGTAAAGCATACTTAGGAGCATTGTCTGCAAAAAATTTACCGATTCCTTCTGGTCTTGCATAAGGAAATTTTTGAATACTAATCACCATAGTATATCGACTTAACAGAGGCATACTGACCAAGACTAAAGGGACTACATAGATTGGTAAATTAACTAATAGTTGCCATTTTAAAAGGGTTAAAAATACAAAGCCTACTACTCCATTACTCCCTACTCGGCTATCTTTCATAATCTCTAATTTACGTTCCCGATCTCGTCCTGAAAATAAGCCATCACAGGTATCCATAAATCCATCTGCATGAAGTCCACCAGTAAATAGAAATTCAAAGATAACTAACATAAGCATCAGTAAGGATATCGGAATATACGAATTTGCTAAGGCATAAAAAGCCCACATAAAGACACCAATGACAAGACCTACTAAGGGAAAATAGGTAACGGATGCGCCAAAGTCTTCTACTTTCCACTCTGTTTGGTTTACAATTTTTAAGCGTGTTAAAAACTGAAGTCCTACAAAAAATCCTTTCATTTGCCACCTCTACCATTGATTAATTACATACGTACTGACCATTGTTAACGCAACACCCAAGATAGAAACAGTATACATCAAATATATAGTTTGATAAATGTGTTTCCCTACCATAGATGTTATAGGGTCTCCCATATAGGCCCGAAAGGTGACTTTGTCATGATACACATTTTGTCCACCTAACCGAATATGTAAAGCCCCTGCTACGGGAGCCTCTACATAGCCCCCATTAGGACTAGGATGTTTATGCGCATCACGAATGGCTATACGGATGGCATGTTTCCAATCTTTGCCACAGAGAAAAGAAGCTGTCACAAATAAAACACAAGTAATACGTGCAGGAATATAATTAACTACATCATCTAAGCGGGCTGCAAAACGACCAAAGTATAAATAACGCTCATTTTTATAGCCTAACATGGAGTCCATCGTATTAATAGCTCGGTATCCAATGGCGCCCCATGGACCTAATAGGACAAACCAAAATAGAGGGGAAATAATGCCATCTACTGTATTTTCCGCTACTGTTTCAATGGTAGCACGAGTAATTTCGCTTTCATCAAGTTCACTAGTCTTACGACCTACAATCCATCCCACTTTACGGCGTGCTTCAGATATATCTTGTTTTCTCAACAAATTAGCAATTTCTATGCCTGCCTCTGCTAAACAACGAGGGCTAATAGCAATGTATAGGCACAATAAGGATACTATGAAATAGCCGATTGGATGTATGGTCCCTCCTATAAATAGGAGCCCTGTAACAATGACCATCACAGTCATTAAGACTAGTAGTACAGTAGATATCCCTAATAGTATTTGATTCCTTGGAATTGTATTCTTTTTATACAATAGATGTTCATAGAAAAAAATACAATTACCAATTAAAACAACAGGATGGTATTTACTTCTAGGGTCACCCACTAAAGTATCTAACAAAAGTGCCCCTAAAGGAATAAAATAAAGAAGATGGTGTATAAACCATTCCATTAGTCTTGCTCCCATAATGATTGAATATATTCCATATCTAAATGTTCTTCTACAATCTTAGCTAATCGATTATAGGCAGCTTCTTTATGTTCAAAGTAGCGGAATACAATATCTAATGGCTCTAATCCTTTTTTTGTACGCAATGCATTCAGGATTGAGCGACGTAATCCATCATTATCTAAAATGCCGTGAATATATGTGCCCATCACTTGACCATTACTAGTGACAAAACCATCGATCACATCTACCTTAGCATCACTACGCTTTTGAATATGGAAACAACGTTCTCCTGCTCCTACTGGCTGTGTATCTCCCATATGGATTTCATAGCCTACAAGATTTTCACCACTATAGTTAGTACCTAAGAAAGATAAATCCTTTACATCAAAACAAACTTGATGTGTTAATTTTTCAGTTTTCATAGTAGTAGCTGTTGGAAGCAAACCTAAGCCTTTTAATTCAGGAATATCCCCTTCAATCCCTTCTGGATCATAAAGCATTTCTCCCAGCATTTGATTACCACCGCAAATACCCAATACAGGTACCCCAGTATTTGCTAAGTCGTGGATATCTTTATCATAGCCATGCTCCTGTAAGTACGATAAGTCAGCTAATGTGTTTTTAGAGCCTGGTAAAATTACCATATCTGGATGACCAATTGGCTCCCCTTGTTTCACAAAACGAACAGATACATCTGGTTCATAGGCAAGAGCATCAAAGTCTGTAAAGTTAGAAATTTTAGGAGTTTGCATGACCGCAATCGTAATCTCCTTAGATACTCCTCTATATTTACTTTCTAATGCTACAGAATCTTCTTCATCAATATCAAGGTTTTCTATCGCCGGTACTACACCTACTACTTTTTTACCTGTTTTTTCTTCAATAAAATCCAATGCAGGTTGTAATAATGTGACATCACCTCTGAATTTATTAATGATAATACCTTTTACTAGATCTCTTTCATCTGGTTCTAATAATTCTAAAGTACCCACCACAGATGCGATAGCACCACCACGATCAATATCTGCAATAAGCATGACAGGAGCCTTTGCTAACTTAGCAACACGCATGTTTACAATATCATTAGCTTTTAAATTGACTTCCGCAGGGCTACCGGCACCTTCAATGACAATCATATCAAAATTTTCATCAAGATATTGTAAACTTTCTTTTACTTTATCTAAGGCTGTTAAGGAGTATTTTGTATGGTATTCTCTAGCGCTATACACACCTACCGGTTTGCCCATTAACACAACTTGAGAGGACTGATTGCCTGTAGGTTTTAATAGGACGGGATTCATTTGTACAATAGGCTCTAAACCTGCTGCTTCCGCTTGTGCTACTTGGGCTCGCCCAATTTCATCCCCTGCTTTGGTAACATAGGAATTTAACGCCATATTTTGTGCTTTAAAAGGTACTGTTTTATATCCCTTATTATGTAAAATGCGACACATTGCTGTAGCTAAAATACTTTTACCTACATTAGAACTGGTACCTTGAAACATAATTTTTTTAGCCATGGTTGCTTACCTCCAATGCTTTTATATCTATTGTCATACCACTGATTGTCATATATGATTCATCAGCCTCTGCTGCTACCATTCGATTGACACGTCCCATAATATCTCTAAAAATACGAGCTAATTTATTCTCTGGAACAATACCTAAGCCAATTTCATTGGTCACAAAAATAACCGTCTTTTCATTGTTTCCCTTGTAGGATCGAATCACATCAAGTACAGCTTGTACTTCTGAAAGTATAGCTCTTTCACGGCAATTTATATCTTCCTGAGATGTAAATTCACCATCTTCTAATAATAGATTAGTAGTCCACATCGTTAAGCAATCTACTAATACCACAGAACATTCACCTAAAATTTGTTGAATCTCTTTACTAATGGCACAAGGGATTTCATAATTGTTCCAAATCATTTTCCGTCGTTCTTGATGTAAATGAATACGATGCTTCATCTCTTCGTCATAAGCTTGCCCTGTAGCAATATATCCTTTTTGTCCTTCTTTAGATAAAGCTAGTGTTTCTGCAAACTCACTTTTGCCACTACGGGCACCACCTGTACAAAATATTATACGATTTTTCATAGTATACCTATACAAAGTTGCCCTTTATCAGTTATCATATGTACTATACGTTCATTATAAAGGAGACAACTATGGAATTATTAAATTTAGACATCCAATTAATGGCTACTCTATGGGAAAATACCTATCGTGCAGCCATTAAAGATCAAAATGGAAATTATGTAGCCTCTGTACGCATTATCGTAAATGTTCCACTTTCACCAGACCGTTTACCACCCAATGCACCAAAAGCAGATCCACAATTATTTGTATTGGTAGAAGACGCTGTGATGGAATCCGAAGATATCATTCAGTTTGAAACTTTATTATCCGTACACATCCGAGAAAAATTTAAAAATGAAATCGATCAGATCTATTTCTTCTATCCAAGCCCTGAAGATGTGCTAAACAAAACTGTAGATGTACAAGAAGTACAACATTAATCACAGTAACTACATACAGTATTATAGCACATCCAAGAAGATTTGATAGAAATAATCTAAGAGATACTAAAAGGAGGTACCCAACATGGAGTACCTCCTTTTATATCGTATACTATTTCACTTCATCTTCTACGCGCGCTAAGATAAATAGCAAGTCGGATAAACGATTCAAATAGCGAAGATTCGACATATGAATCTCTTCTGTTTCTCCTAACTTCCATAGGTCTCGTTCTGCACGGCGAACGATGGTACGACCTAAGTGCAAGAAACTGGATGTTTTACTATCACCAGGTAAAATAAATTTAGATAATGGCTCTAATTGTTCATCAAATTTGTCGATGATCTGTTCTAAATTAGTCACATGCTCATCTGTAATAGTAGCTTCTTGTCCTAAACTAGAGATATCAGCCATAATCATCCATAGTTCTTTCTCAAGTTGCAATAATGTGTCTTGTACTACCTTTTTGTCAGAGTACGCACGAGCTACTCCAAGAAAAGCTTGTGCCTCGTCAATTGTTCCATACGTACAAACACGTTGAGATGCTTTACTTACACGTTCACCAGTATATAAACCCGTAGAACCTGCATCGCCTGTTTTCGTGTACACTTTTGCCATGGTATACCTCCTTAACAACTAGAAACCTTACGATCTCTGTAACATAAGATGTGCATTGCTCCCTTTATATGTGACTCGCTATCTCACGCAAACGTTGAATACGACTTTCTGTAGATGGATGCGTACTAAATAATTGAGTCATAGTGGAAGAAATTCCACTTAAAGGATTAATAATAAACATGTGTGCTGTAGATGATACGCGGCTTTCGCTTTGACCAGGAAGCACACCAAATTTAGCATAATGCTCAATTTTGGCTAATGCGGATGCTAAAGATAATGGCTTTCGACTCATCATCGCCCCTTCTTCATCTGCTAAATACTCACGAGATCGTGAAATAGCCATTTGAATTAAGCTAGCTGCCAAAGGTGCTAAAATGATAGTGCCAATTAATGCTAAAGGATTAGAATTCTCCTCATCATCACGGCCCCCAAAAATAGCTGCCCATTGTAACATATTCGCCACCATAGCAATAAATCCTGCCATACTAGCTGCAATAGTACTAATTAATGTATCTCTATGTTTCACATGAGAGAGTTCATGAGCTAGTACACCTTCAATTTCATCATCTGTTAATAGTTTCATAATACCCGTTGTCACAGCCACTGCTGCGTGCTCAGGGTCGCGGCCTGTAGCAAATGCATTAGGTACTTCTGATTCAATAATATACACCTTTGGCATCGGTAATCCAGCATTATGAACTAATTTTTTTACTATTTGAAAAATAGTAGGGTTGTTTTGCTCTGTAATTTCTTTTGCATTATAAGCCCGCAATACCATAGATGCACTATTCCAATAGGTATAGAAGTTTATTCCTAAAGAAATAACAAACATTAGCATCATCCCTGAATGCCCACCTACCATTTGACCTATAACCATCAGTATTCCTGATAATAATGCCAATAAGGCTGCTGTTTTTATATGATTCATGTATTCCTCCTACTTAGTTTTTTATAGAATGTATATACTTAGTATAGCATACAAAATGTAAAAGAATCATGAAGTTTTTTATTCATATTTAATTTTTACAACTTTAGCGCCCTCACGGTCTGCATGCAGTACGAAACGGCGACAGTCAATATCGTTGTTCATAAAGACCGAACTCATAGCATCTGCCACTGTCACTGCATGTTCCGGAGAACAATAGGCAATTAAGGTTGAGCCTGAACCACTAATAGTAGAGCCATACGCACCATGATCCTTAGCTGCCTTAAATACATCATCACAATAAGGAATCAAGGTTTTACGATACGGTACATGTAGATAATCCTGTAATGCTACAGACAAATTATCCATCCTATTTTGTATCATGGATCCTACAAATAATGTAGCAAATCCTACATTGGCAACAGCTTCTTTATAGCTTAACTCCGTTGGCAATACACTTCGTGCATACGATGTTTCTACAATTACTTCTGGTACTACCACAGCAAAGGTTAAATTACTTGGTACATCGATATGGGAATGGAATACTGTATCATTCCCACCAACAGCACAGACTAAATTCCCCATAATAGCTGGCGCTACATTATCAGGATGCCCTTCCATATCATTGGCAATGAGCAATAATTGATCTTTATTTAAAGGTTCTTGTAAATAGGCATTGGCTAATAGCAACCCACCCACAATGGCAGTAGAACTACTGCCAAGACCTCTTGATGGTGGAATTTGTGTATTAGAATGAATACGACCATAAACAGGTGCAGCATTCACTTCTTTAAATACCCTTTCCATGGCAATACCCACTAGATTTTGGCTATGGTCTTCTTTCTCCAATAAGTCCGCCCCAAACCCTTCAAAGGTATATGTATTAGATGTGGCCTCTTTGTCAGGTTCAAAGGTAAATACATTATATAAATTTAATGCTACTCCAAGACAATCAAACCCAGGCCCGCAATTAGCACTCGTAGCCGGCACTTGCACCGTAATAGATTTCATGAACACTCCTTTATTCAACCATGATGCGGATGACACTCCCCACTTCTCTAACTACACGTAAATGGTTGAAAGAATCAATTAGATTTTGAATATACGCATGAGGACATTTAGAAGTAATTATCGCTAATGTAGCAGTATCATTATCTGCTTTACGTTGGATAACAGAATGAGCAGAGATGCGTTGTTCTGCTAATTTGGTAGCTACTTTTGCTAATACACCTGTTGAGTTATCCACAGTCATACGAATGTAGTAAGCAGATTCAATTTTACTAGAACTATACATTGTTTTTTGCGGATAATAGAACTGCTTCATTTCCCCTGTTTTTCCTTGTACTACATTACGAGCTACTTCCATCACGTCACTCACGATAGAACTACCTGTTGGTAAGCTACCAGCTCCACGACCGTAGAACATAGCCTCATCAAAACCATTACCACGTAAAAATACAGCATTAAAAGAACCCCGTACAGAGGCTAATGGATGGGTGTTTGCAATGAAGGCAGGATGTACATTTAAGGACAGACCTTTTTTCGTTTCTCTCGCAATACCTAACAACTTAATAGTATAGCCAAACTCTTTGCCAAATTGGATATCACTAGCATCAATTTGCGTAATCCCTTCACAACTTACATCTTCAAAGAAGATACGTTTATTAAAGGCAATAGAACCTAAAATAGCTAATTTACGTGCTGCATCATAGCCTTCCACATCAGATGTAGGATCTGCTTCTGCATAGCCAAGGTCTTGTGCTTCTTTTAGGACTTCTTCATAGCCTAATCCATCTTCACTCATCTTAGACAAAATAAAGTTAGTGGTTCCATTTAAAATGCCCATAATTTCTGTAATTTGATTACTGCCGAAGGAATCATATAAGGCGCGGATAATTGGAATCGCCCCTGCCACACTCGCTTCAAAGCGTAAGTCCACATGATGCTTCGTAGCTAGCTCCATTAAATAGGGACCAGCTTCCGCTAATAAATCTTTATTAGCAGTCACCACATGTTTTCCAGCAATAATAGCTTCTTCAATGCAAGTACGGGCAAAGGTAGTCCCTCCCATCACTTCCACTACAATATCTACAGATGAATCCTGTAATATTTCTTTATAATCTGTTACAAATGTAACGGTTGCAGGTAGTGCAACATGACTATATTTATCTGGATTTCTCACATAAATTTTATCTACAGTCACAGGTACACTAATACGATTTTGTATGACATCTAAATTTTTAGTCAATAATTCTACTGTACCTTGTCCAACTGTACCAAAACCCAAGAGGGCAATCTTAACGCCTTGCTTCATTCTTTATCTCCTTAAGCACTAGGCTTGACCAATTAGTTCCACCTTAATAACTCCCTCTAATTGTCGTACTTCGTGCAATACATCTTCTACTGGTAATGTTAATTCCTTTGTTTCAAAAGAAATATTTACATGTGCTACACCTTGTAGCGGCAAATTCTGATTAATAGTTAATACACTGCCATTATAATCTGCAATAATCCGTAAAATATTAGATAGCATACCAGACTCGTTAGAAATCAGTGCATTAATTGACACAATTTTACCTTGTGAAAGTTCATAAAATGGAAATACATAATCTTTGTATTTATAATAAGCAGAACGACTTAAGTCCATTTTTTCAACAGCTTCATTAATCGTTTTAGCCTCTCCTAGTTGTAAAATAGATTTTACTTTGATCGTTTTTTTAATCGCTTCTGGTAAGATTACTTCATTCACTAAATAAAATTTGTCTTTTTTGCCTTTCACAGCCATAACTACACCTCTTCACTACTAGTGGAAACGGAACTTGCGATGTGTTGTCCATATAGAGTAAATACGGAATACATACCGATAAAAAATGGAACATATTCTGCTACAATCCGCCACGCCACTGCAACTAGCCCCACCGTTCCAATTGGCACAAAAGAAGCAAATAAATACACAAATAATCCTTCTGCAACGCCTGTTCCACCTGGTGTAGGAGCAAAATATAAAATTAAATTTAATAAAATCATACGATTTAAGATTTCAACAATACTAATATCTGAAGTAAACGCATACATCAATGCTGGCGCAATAGCATATAAAAATAATAAGCTCAATGCAGACTCAATAAATACGATAAAGGATTGCATAGGGTTTGCATATAATAAACTAAGCCCCCCATTAAATTCATCCAGCTTAATGAGCCAACCTTTTGGGTTTCCTTTTTTTGTTATCTTACATATCCAAGTTACTAAGCATTTCATAAGTCGCGTTTGTAATAGATACATTCCCATAAATGTTGAAATCACAACAAAGATTGATATACCTATCAATTGGGAATTAGTAATATATGGTACATCGATAGGCTCTGTTACCAGAATAAACGGTAACATGATGATTAAAAATAAAATAGAAAATACAGTTCGCACTAACACAATAGGTGCTGCTTTTCCGATAGGTACATGATAAGACCGTAAAATCAAAGCCTGTGCTACCGCACCACCACTAGCACCAGGTGTTAGCATAGCCATAAAATAATTACCAAATATAACTCGTAGAATAGCAATTAGGGATAAACTATATCCACCCATACGTACCAACCGTTGTAGCCGCAAACCATCAAAGTACATACCTAAAGCAAGTGCTACCATTGCCAACAATAAAGATGTAAAGTTAAATGTACCTAATGTAGCTAATGAATCTAAATCAATTGTAAAATAAATTGTTATACCTGACACAATAAGGAGTAAAAATCCAATGAAGATTCCTCGCTTTGCCATGGTGCTCATGAGCGTTCTCCTTCAGTCCATTGTCCATAATGGATGAGACTAATATCATAAGTACCAATATATTCTTTTACTCTAGCAGATGTCATAGCCGCTCGTTCCTCATCCCAATGATAGCCCCAATCATACAAGGATCGGAGTGTATGATTATCTTTACCAGGATGTGTCATAATTTCATGGACCCCTTGTTTCTTAGCAACCTTTTTTAAAATTGCTAACAAAGATTCTTCCCTCAATTGACCACCATTCATCATACCCCAAAAATATAGGGGCGATGAAAATCCAAAATCACGAGATGTAGTGTAGGCTTGTTGTGTGATAACCGTTAGCCCTACTTTACCAATCCAACGACCTAGTGAAGACACACCATTCATTAAAAATGGAGTTTCATCGGGCATACGAATCTTAGTTAAACCATAGCGCTTCATTTGTTCTGCCACTATAGGCAACACTTGTGGTAGTACATGCATATGTTGATGTCCATCTACATGTGTTATAGGTAATCCTGTAGACATTACTTTTTGAAATTGTGCTTCAATTTCTTTTCGTAATTCAGAACCTTTTATACGTCCGGTATACAGCCGTTTTATAAATTCTGTGTGTGTCATAGGAAATTTACCATCTATCAGTAGACTTGGAACTTCTTTAGGATCACAGACTGGTGAAAGCCCTCCGACCAAGCAAACATGTAATCCCACACCTAGTGTGGGCATTGTCTTAGCTAATGATAAGGCATCCTCAAAATAGTTTCCAGATGCCAATAAAGACGTACTTGTTACTATTCCTTGTTGATGACTTTCTAGGATTCCTTCATTAATAAGAGGATGTAAACCAAAGTCATCTGCATTCACAATTAGACGTTTCATAGTTACCTTCCTGTACGCACTAAATGGATAATTGTATTCTTATTCTACCAAAATTATTGCTATTTGGATAGACAAAGTTTTCTTTCTTGTACTTTATACATGCACAAAGCTCCAGCTATGGCAACATTCAGAGATTCCATAGGACCATACATGGGGATAGAAATTCGCTGTGTAACCAACTGTAATATATCCTCTGAAATACCATTTGCTTCATTTCCTAGAGCAATCATAGTGGCCCCTTCATAGCTTAGTTCTCCATAGTTAACACTATCTTCTAAAACAGTTCCATACAATTTGATTCCTTGCTCTTCTATAAGCTTTACTACACTATCTTGTGTGACATTTGTATAAATCGGTAATTTACACAATCCGCTCATAGTACTACGCACTGTTTTTTCATTGTATATATCTACCGTATTAGATGTTAAAAACATAGCTCTTACACCAGCACCAACAGCAGTTCGTATTAAAGTTCCTAAATTGCCTGGATCTTGTACTCCATCAATGAGTACATATAGACCATTCTCTTTTACACGAAAATCTTCTAGTCGATGTACTTTTTGACATACTACAGCAATTATCCCTTGTCCATGAACTGTTGTTTCAATCCCTTTCCATAGGTTATCTGAAATGGAAAATACCTGGACGTCATAGATGTCACATAAGGATAGCAATGGCTCTAACTGTTCCTGTTTTATGGATTCTATGTTGACAATGACATACCGTACTGTACCAGTAGGCAGCATATCCAGTACAGTACGATATCCTTCAGCTACAAATTCCTGATGCGTAGTACGATATTTTCGTTTATATAATTGTACAATGTGCTTAATTTTTTTATTATCTCGTGAAATAATATCTTCCATAATACCCTTTCTTTATGCATTCCATAATTGATAGAACAAACCTTTTTGGCCTAGCACTTCCTCTAAGGTACCTTGTTCTACAATTTCACCATCGGATATGACAATAATTTTTGTAGCATCACGTAACGTTGACAAACGATGTGCTATGGCAATCATCGTTTTATCACCTTTCATATCTGCAATCGATTGTTGCAATAATTCTTCTGTGTGACTATCTATATTGGAAGTAGCCTCATCAAATACTAATAATGATTTATTCTGTACCAAGGTTCTAGCCAAAGACAATAATTGGCGTTGTCCCTGTGAAAGTAAAGATCCTAAATATCCTACAGGTGTTTGATATCCCTCTTCCAAACGCTGTACAGAGCTATCTAAATGAGCCCGTTTAGCAGCTTCTTTTATCATTTCTTCTGTAATAGAACTATCAAACAAAGAAATATTCTCTTCAATAGAACCTTTAAACAAATGGGAGTCTTGGAATACATAGCCCATTGATTGGCGTATGATCCTTGCGTCTAATGAACTCAAATCATGTCCATTTATACGAATACATCCTTTCGTAGGCTGTTCAAAACCAAGTAATAATTGCATCATCGTGGACTTACCCCCACCGGATGGACCTGCTATTCCTAAGAATTCCCCCTCCTGTAAGGACCAATTAATATCTTTCAATACGTAATTTTCTGTTCCATCATAAGAAAAATAGACATGATCAAACTCGATAGAATGAATAGAAGAAAATTCTTCTGGTATCACAATATTCTTTTGTACCTGCTTAGTTTCACTTTCCAACATAGGTAAAATACGTTCTGCTCCTGCTAAGGCAGACTGTAAGTTACCATATTTTTCAGCAATTTCTTTGATAGGTTCAAAAATCCGATTAATATATTGTAAAAATGCAAAAACAGTGCCTGCCTCCGTAATAGAATCAAAATATCCAGTCACAGTAAAAATAGCAATAAGAGCTACAAAGAATAATCCATCTACAATTGGCCTAAAAATAGCAAATGTTTTTACCTCAAATAGACCTGCCTCTAGAAACTCTCGACTTACCTTATCATAGCTTTTTTCCATGATAATTTCACCTACATAGGTCTTAATCATCAAAATAGCATTTAACATTTCTTGTACGGATGCATTGGATGCAGCCACTTTACTACGAACGCCTCTGAAAGCTTTTCTGGCATACTTACGATAGATAAAAATAACCCCAGCAAATACAGGCACTAATAGTAATACTATGGTAGCCAATGTAGTGTCTATAAGGAACATAAACGCTAAAATGCCAATAATCTGAAAGATACTACTACTTATTTTTACGAGTACCTCTGTATATAAGGTGCGAATCGACTCTGTATCATTGGTAACTCTTGTCACTAAATTTCCTACAGGATACGCCGTAAACTCTCTAGGACTCATGGTTAATATATTTTCAAAAATTTTATTTCTAATATCATAGATGATACGTTGTCCAAAACTTTGCAAAGCATAGTTTTCAACACCTAATGCAATCATTCCAAACAAAATTAATCCAATATAGGCGACTGCATAATTCGTTATGAGCCCCATATCTTTAGTTGCCACGCCTACATCGATAAATTCTTTCATAATAACTGGTCGTACTAATTGCACTCCTAGCACTAGAAGTAACATAGAAACACCAAGACACATATAGGCCATATACGGTTTTATAAATGTGCACAAATGTAATAGCACATGATAATCTGTTTTTTGTTTAGTTCTCATGGCTATCTCCTCGCTTTTGCAACATCACCAACTGATGATACATACCTTTTTGTTGTAATAATTCTGAATGCGTACCAGATTCAACGATATGACCTTCGTGGAACACATAAATACAATCTGCACCTTCTAAGGCCTCTAAGCGCTGTGAAATGCATATAATAGTTTGTTCTGTATTAGATCGCAATGTGTCTAAGATATGACATAAACTATGAGCATCTAAAGCAGAGAAAGCATCATCTAAAAGCAAGTAAGGAGCATCTTTAAAGAATGCACGAGCCAAAGAAATTCGTTGTCGTTGTCCTCCAGATACATCGGTACCACCTTCTTCTAAGTGATCATACTTACGATTTCCTTCAATACGTTCCTCTAAATCTCTAAACAAACCCGCCCGTTGAGCAGCTTCTTCAATAGTCATTGACAAATCTTTTCCCTTTGTATAACCAAATTGAATATTCTCTCTAATGGATACACTTAGTAAAGAAGGCGTGGATGATGCATAGGCGATACTATGACGTAATGTACTAAGCGGAATATCTTGAATATCGGTAGAACCAAAATAGATACTATGTTTAGGGGCATGCTGAATATCCAATAATAATTTAAATAAAGTAGACTTCCCCGATCCAGGTCCACCAACGATACCAATAAAAGCTCCTTTGGGAATATGCATAGATACATCTTTTAAAATTGGTTCCTTGCTAGTAGCATAGGCGAAGTTTAACCCCTCTATATGTATATCTTCTAGTGGTAAGTGCCCTACTTGTTCTTGAATTTCTTCCTGAGGAAGTTCAAAAAACTCTTCCATTCGTTCCAAGGAGGCCAAGCCTTTTTGCAATACAGTTGTTAAAGAGCCAATCGCCATGATTGGTCCTATAACAAGCATGACATACCCATTAAGTGCCACAAATTCGCCTACTGTTAGTTCTCCATTGATGATAGCGTGACCACACACATACATATTAAGTGCATAGCAAACAAAGGGTGCCATATACGTTAATGGAGTCAGTAAGGAATCAATACGCACCACATCTAGATTATTTTCATAGTTCTTTTCATTCACTTTTATAAACCGTTTCCAGCTTGTATACTCCTTGTTGAATGCACGAATGACTGCCATACCTAAAAATAACTCTTGAGCATATTCTGTCACATCACTGTAGGAACTTTGTGCTTTCTTTTGACGACTTCGTAAATGTTTTGAAAGCTTCAACATGCCATACACAATAAATGGCATCGGCAATATAGTCACCACTGCTAACCAGAGGGACATCTTTTGAACAAGGATACAAAACGCAATGACCCCAAAGAATAAGGCATCTACAAATAACATAACCCCTAATCCCAGAGACACACGTAGAGAGGTTACATCATTTGTCATCAAAGCCATAACTTTTCCTGGACCATGTTCATCATAATAAGATGTAGGAATGCGTAAGGCATGTCGAAATAACTCTCGACGTAAATAAAACTCAAAATTACGGATAGAACCTAGAAGCATATGACGAGAGATAAATTTTAACACAGTAATAACAATGCCTAATACGATAAACCACCATACATACTGCCAGATTCCATCTTTGCCAACATATAATGTATTGATAGCTTCCCCCATCCAAGAAGGAACCAGTAAGAATAACCCATTTATAGTAAGTAGTAATATGATTCCAATAATATATTTATACGAATGATCTTTGAAAAAGTAACGGAATAAATGAAAACCTTTCATAAGTACCCCCATTCTATGATAATTTCGATTTTTTTCGATAAAGTTTATTTACTAATTTTATTGTACCATGTTATAATGTCATTATACAAAAGATAATATTCCGTATTTTAAGGAGGAACATACAATGGAAAAACGTACAGGTGTAGTAACATTTGCAGGTAACCCAATCGCTTTATTAGGTAAAGAAGTAAAAGTAGGTGATAAAGCTCCTGCATTCACACTATTAGACAATGGCTTAGGTGAAAAAACATTAGCTGATTATGCTGGTAAAGTTAAAGTTATTTCTGTAGTACCATCTTTGGATACTGGCGTATGTGATGCGCAAACTCGTTGGTTTAATCAAAACGTTTCTAAATTAGGTGAAAACGTTGTTGTATTGACAGTATCTGTAGACTTACCATTCGCTCAAAAACGTTGGTGTGGTGCTGCTGGTATCGACCAAGTTGAAACTTTATCTGACCACCGCGATCTTTCTTTCGGCGAAAATTATGGTTTCATTCTTGAAGGCTTACGCTTATTATCTCGTGGTATCGTTGTCATCGACAAAGACGACGTAGTTCGTTATGTAGAATACGTGCCAGAAGTAACATCTGCTGTTAACTTCGATGCAGCTGAAGCGGCAACTAAAGCGTTAGTTTAATTGTTACTGAGTAAATACATAAGGGTGCAGTGATTCGTCACTCCACCCTTTTTTATTGGAAAGGTCCAAATGAATTATTTTTTGCAACAAGTATCTACATTTTTTCAGTGGGTTCTAAACTTCACTCTATTCTCTATCGGCATTGTATTAACCGTAGCTGTTTTGAATACAGCATTTCATATTGTAACGCTCATACCAGGTTTATTCACAACCGAAGTAGCATATATTACATTTTTAGAAGAAATTATTAATTTCTTTCTATTCTTTGAGTTTCTATCATTAGTGGTGAAATATTTTAAAAATAACTTCCACTTTCCTCTTCGGTACTTTATCTACATTGGTATCACAGCTATCATTCGACTGATCATCGTATCTCATGAATCTGCTATAGATTTATTTCTTTGGTCTTCTGCTATCTTGGCCTTAGTCATCAGTTTAGTATTAGTCGTTCGATATGGTAAAGAGCCTAATACTGGCGAAAGATTATAGATTATCATAGTAAAAGGACTGAACACAATGTTGTGGTCAGTCCTTTTTTATACTAAGTACCTATTATAGAATATTACGAGTATACTCTGTATACAACGCTTCTAATTCAAGCACTTTTTCATTCATTTCAACTTGTAATGTAGACGCTATATCATAATCACCTTTTGCTAATGCATCAGTGATGCGCGTAAATAAAGATTTGCTATCTACACTATCTTTTGCCAAGTATAAACGCAATGTATTGACTTTATTCCAGTTCGCACTATCAAATGCATCTGCAGAGTCATGAACTGCTTGTAAAGAACGCACTAATTGAATGTTAGCAGGTACAATACGATTCGCTAATTCTAATGTCCAACGTTTTAAAATACCAGCCATGAAAGAATCCATCAAATCTTGTTCAAAAGCACCACCTAGTGTTAAGGATGCTACTTTTTCTGGGTTGTTTGTATAACCTTGGATATTTTCCCATACAGTAGCTGGCGCTTTACCGAATTTACGATCACGCTCTTCTTGTGTTAAATCATCAAATACGTCCACTTCAGAACGATATTCACGAGATGCTTCTAAATAGTCTGCAGCTTCCCCTTCTTTTTTGGACAATTCTGCCAAAATTGCTTCCGGTACTTTACCAGATGTAATGACATACTTCATACCATCAAATGCAGACAAATAAATCAATGCTAATGCAGTATATGTATTCGTATATGGGTTTGGAGAACGCAATTCAAAACGTGTTGCCATCGGTGTATCTACATCGCGAATTAATCCGCAAAGGATAGTACGATTACGGCTTGGCAAGGCAGGATCTGTACCCAAGGATGTTACGATACATACAGGTGCTTCAAAGCCTGGTTTTAAGCGGTTCAAGGAGTCTGTTGTGGAGGAAATAAATGGATTGATAGCTTCGTAGTGTTTTAATAAACCCATAATAGCACCATATGCCAATGGGCTAGCATGTTCTTTTCGTAAATCCGCTGGGGAGAACAAATTGTGGACTTTGCCATTTTTCATTTTCACCATTACACCAAAATGTGTATGCTCCCCAGAACCTGCTACACCGATGATTGGTTTCGCATTAAAAGTAACATCTAAACCATTTTCACGGAACACTTCACGAACAATGATACGGGCTTGTAATTCATTATCTGCTGTTTGCAATGGATTATTTGTATATTTCCAGTCAATTTCTAATTGTTCTAATACCCAGTCCACATTACCTTCATCGTCAAGTTTGGCTTTTACCCCGCCTACTTCTTTATGGCCCATTTCTGCATGTAAACCATATTTATCCAATAAGGATACTGCTTTTTCTAAAGCTGTGCGTACGGAACCATGGGTACGTTGCCAGTATTGCTCTTGTAGTTTTTGAGATACGGATAACGCTTTTGCATCTACATTTCTGGACGGTGTTTTCACCCAAAATTCCAATTCTGTAGCAGAAGTGAAAATAACATCTGCAATTTCATTAGCATCAATAAATTCCATACCTTTTACTTGGTTCGCTTGTAATAATTTCATCAATTTTTCTTTTACATATTCACAGCTACGTTTTAAGATAGAACGAGAGTCTACATAACGATCACAGTGTTTTAAGAATGCTGGAATACGAAGTGTACCAGTTGGTTTACCTGTTTTTTCATCAATATGTTCATAGTTATAGTCTACAAACCAATTCACACTTGGATCGCCCCACATATCTACACGGGCATTGTTCAATGTTGCAATATTAGTTAATACAACAGAGGAACCATCTGTTTGTACCGCACGACCTTCAAAAAAAGATTCATAATCATCAAAGAATTGCTCCATTGGAATTTTTTCATCTGTATCATTACC
The DNA here is from genome assembly GCF_003992265.1 of Veillonella sp. CHU594. NCBI lineage: Bacteria > Bacillati > Bacillota > Negativicutes > Veillonellales > Veillonellaceae > Veillonella > Veillonella sp. CHU594. The sequence continues at coordinate 82,134 of NZ_RQVB01000003.1, read as the reverse complement.
TGCAAGATCAACCCCTACTAAAGATACAAAACGAATTTCTGGATGTTGTTCTAGTAAGGCAAGAACACCTTCTTTACCATATTGGCCCGCTGGAATGTAGTATAATAATTCTTTGCTCATGATAAACCTCCTCATAATAAACAAAAAGACTCTAAGAAACTATGTTTCTTAGAGTCCTCATTGACTTAGTATTATATTATGCGATTATAGTAACATAATCAAATAAGTCTGTCAACTCATTAGTTGACTTTTGCAAGTTCTTCTTTGACAATTGCATTGACTAACTTGCCATCTGCACAGCCCTTAGTCTTTGGCATTACCAATGGCATAAGGTCACCCATCTTAATCGGTGCAGTCAGGGTGGAAATCGCTTCTACCACAATGTGACGAATTTCTTCCTCACTTAATTGGGCAGGCAAATATTTTGCTAATACTTCCATCTCAGCTTTTACTTGAGCAATCAAGTCATCACGATGACCCTTCTCAAACTCTGCTAAAGAATCTTGACGAATTTTCATTTCCTTCGCTAATATAGCGATAATATCTGAATCTTCTAATTCAATTTTCTTATCGATTTCTGTATTTTTTATGGCGCTATTTACCATGCGAATGACTGAAAGAGCAACCTTACCCGCTTCGCGAGCTTTCATAGCTTCTTTCATATCTGTTTTAAGCTGATCTTTTAAGGACATGTTGTACCTCCAAGATTGACTTACGCTTTGAATTTGCGTTTTCTTGCTGCTTCAGATTTTTTCTTTCTTTTTACGCTTGGTTTTTCGTAATGTTCGCGTTTGCGTACTTCAGATAAAACACCTGCTTTTTGGCAGGAGCGTTTAAAACGACGAAGTGCACTTTCAAGCGATTCATTTTTACCGACTTTAATTTCTGACATCTATATCCCCCCCTCCAAAACGTATAATGGAAGTGCAGGTAATTTATATACGCACATACAGATATTATAAGCAGTTGACATATATTTGTCAAGCCTAGTCCCCTATACTCTCTAGGATTTTATCTTACCAGGTCATTTCCATACCCATGCGATACATACGACCATCAATATACAAATCATGAACTTCACGATTTAATAGATTATCAATTCCTATGTAGGCAGATAATCCATTATTCCATTTTTTATTGACACTGAAATTTAATGTATTAAAAGAGTATTCATTATAACTATTAGTACCGCGATTTCGCGCTTCTTCAAAACCATATTTATGTGTAAAGCTATTCCATAATACAGCACTATATCCATTGGATTTATGGTCATCATAAATCAGCTGTAACGTGCTAATAGAACGCGGACGATTACTTAAACGTTCATGAGTACTCATATCTTTGGCATCCACCAAATTATAAGTACCTTTTACTATAAATTTATCGGTTAATTTATGACCTAAAGTGACTTCAAAACCTTGTATTTTTGCTTTACCAACATTGTAGTATTCATGGCGTTGTGATACTCCTACCACATCTGATTGGATCCGATGACTATCAATTAGATTCCTTACTCTTGTATGATAATAGGAGGCTTTACCAAATGTTTTACCACGTTCAGCTTCTAAGGCAACATCCAAAGATGTAGAAGTTTCAGGTTTTAAATTTGGATTTCCTACAATATTCAACACTCCCATTGGTGTTGTGTGGAACATATTTAAGTATAATTCTGAAATACTTGGTGCTTTGTATCCTTTACCAAAGTTAAATTTCACCCGCGTATGTGTATCGATTCCATAGACTACACCCACTTTTGGTGTTACATTATGCCCAAATTGACTATTATGTTCATACCGAATAGCTGGTGTGAAAGATAGTTTTGGATTTACTTGCCATAAATCTTCTACATAGGTTGCCCAAGAATCATAATGAAACTTTTTAGTTTGTTTCATTTTATGTGCATCTAATCCACCTAGGCGTGTACCTTCATAGATAACACGTCGATACTCACCACCAAATGTTACATTATGATGATCCCCTACATACATAGTGTCCTTTCCTTCGAGGACAATATTTTTGTATTTAGCCGTATCGTAATCATTAGCTGGATATAAGGACTGATAATCAAACTTCAATGATGTTGGTGGTGTTGATGGTTTACTTGGCATCATCACATTAATAATACCTTCAGGTAAAGTACGGTCATCTGTCATTAGATAATTTTTATCTAATTGACTATAGTAGGTAGAAATTTCATAGGTGTTTTTTGCAGTCTTACCTGTATAGGTAATTCCAGTTTGAATACTTTTATTATTAAACTGCTCTTGCTTATTTAAATTCACAGGAACTATTTTGGCCCCTGCCATAAATACCATTCCACTTTTATGGAATACAGTTGCATATTTATCAGCATTATCAGTTTGTAGTTTTTCTTTAAAATAACTGAAATCTACTTTAATTTTATTTTGGTTAGCATTTTTTAAATCATAAATAACACTACTATTATAGGATTGTTTATGTCCATACATGATACGACGATATCCTTCTGTATAGCCTGTTAATTGTTTTGTTCTCGCATTGAAAGTCTGATCTGCCATATGTCGATTAATAGGTCTTTCTTTCGTCACATTCACATTGATACTTGCATTCCAACGACCTTGAGTCCCACTATTAAACGTATAATGTGCTTGCTCATGTTTAGTACCGCTAGATACACCAAAAGATTGTGACATATCGGTAGGCTGCTTCGTAATAATATTAATGATACCGCCCATAGCATCTGAGCCATATAAAGCAGAGGATGATCCACGGACAATTTCAATGCGATCCACTTGGTCTAAATTAATGCGGCGCAAAGTGTACACATTCGTCGTATTGGATGCATCTTCACCGGCTAAGCGGCGGCCGTTTACGAGCACAAGGGAATGGCGTGATTCCATACCACGAATCATTACCTGATTACCAGTCATGCCTGCTTCTGATAAATTAATATTATCAGCTAATTGTAAAGCACTTTCTACTGTATCTGCCCCTAATCGTTTCATATCTGATTGAGTAATAACTTGTACCGCAGCAGGACTATTTTTAATAGTTTCTTCTCGTTTTGATGCCGTAATAACTACTATATTATTATCACTTGTATCCATTGCATGTGTTACATATACAGGTGCTAATAAAGTACTGAAAATAGCTCCACATAAGGATGCTTTTAAAAGTTTATTCATGATAAAACCTCCTAATACATTTATTCATATAATGCTTTGTACATTAATTCCAGTGTTTGCGTAATCCGTGTACCAGGATTCAAGGCAAATAAACCACCCGGCACATAGTGAATCTGCCCCGTTTCTACAGCTTTTACATGTTGCCATGCTGGATTCGACTGCATCTCTTTCAAAAAGGATTCCTTAATCGATGGGTCTGGGTACATAACAACAAAAATAATTCGCTCAGGATTTTGTTCCTGTATAAATTCTAAACTCAATGGCACATAAGGGGCTTCACTCTTCATATATTTACCAATATTATCGGCACCTAATGTATCTAACAATTTACCGCTGAAAGAATGATCTGTGCTGACGTTTAGATTACCTGGTGTACCCAGTAACAACAATGTTTTAGGATGTGGCTTATCCTTTATTTTCCCTTGATAGTCTGAAAATACAGTATTAATTTTCTCTATTTGCACCTTGCTTATATCTGGATGGTTCGTTAGCTCGCCGAATAGTTGCAAGGACCGATTGACATCTTCAAAGGAATCTAAATCATTAATATACAAAGGAATGTTCGCCGATGTTAAAGCCTCCCGAAGTTTTATATGATTTGCTATATTCATACCAATCACCAAATCTGGATGTAGACTAATAATCTTTTCTACATCTGGATTATATGTATTCCCTACAGAGGGAATGTTTTTTACCTTTTCTTGTAACTCTCCTGTCAAAGAGGCAGCATCCATACGCCCCACAATAGTTCCTTCAACGGCCAAATACATATCAATATTGGCTGTATTTAAGATGACAACCCGTTTGGGATGACTTGGCATAGTCACAGAAGTTCCCGTCTTGTCAATTTCCGTTCTTGTTGATGTCTCTTGAGTCACTGCTGTTGGCGTATCAGCAGTCCAAGAGCACCCTGATAGCACCATCAAACCACATAGAACAGAGGCACAAGCTACTGCATTCCACAATCGCATTAGTTTCCTCCTAATAAAAAAATCCACTTTCCCTAAGGAAAATGGAACTTATCCGAATACTATATATTGAGCACTTGCTCACTTGTTACTTAAATTTACAAATTGTTAAATCAATTATTTTTATAATATAATAGTTGATAATTTTTGTCAATTAAAAGCGAGGCCATAAAGACCTCGCTTATATAGGTTATACCTATTAAACTTTCATATTATTAGAACCCTACTATGACCCATGATCACAGCATAGGAATTATATATAACTACTATGCCGGGATACACTGATGGATAGCATTACCCTTGAAAGATCGCCTGCGCTTGTTGTATTTCATAACGCAACTTTTCTTCATCAATGGTGAGAAGTTCTTTATCTTTCATCACTACTTTACCACCTACTAATACAGTATTAGCATCGGAAGAGTTAGCGGCATAGACTAAAGAGGCTACATCATTATACCGTGGTTGCCAGTGCAATCCAGATGTATCGTAGAGAACAATATCTGCCCGGTATCCTGCATCTAATACACCAAGATCATCATAATCTAATGCTTTGGCACCCATGACTGTACCAAGCTCCCAAGCCGTTTGAGCAGGTATTGCCAATGGATCGTATAAACGAGCTTTATGTAGCATAGCTGCTAAACGCACTTCTTCTAGCATATCTGCATTATTGTTACTAGCAGAACCATCTGTACCTAAGCCTACCACAATTCCTTTAGCAAGCATTTCTGGCACTGGTGCAATACCACTGGCTAATTTTAAATTCGATTGTGGATTATGAGCTACACGAACAGATTTTTCTTTCATAATATCCATATCTTCATCTGTTACATGCACACAATGGGCTGCTAAACAACCTAAATCAAACAAGCCTAAGTCATTCATATGTGCAATAGGAGTTTTACCAGTAGCTTTTATAACATTTTCCACTTCTCCTTTTGTTTCACTTAAATGCATATGAACTTGTGCCCCTAAATCATGACCTAATTGAACCACTCGTTCTAAATAAGTATCGGGACAAGTATATGGTGCATGAGGACCTAGCATAACTTTAATTTGCTGCTGATTATATCCATGATAGTTAAGGAATAATTCTCTACTTTCTACTAAAGCTTGTTCTGCCGTAGGTGCCACACCAGCCATACCACGAGATAAAACGGCACGAATACCTGTTTCTTTCACAGCCTCAGCCGTCTGATCCATAAAGAAATACATATCACTAAAACAAGTAGTACCAGAACGGAACATTTCTGCAATACCTAACTGTGTACCCCAATAGACTAAGTGATTATTCAATTTAGCTTCCGCTGGCCAGATGGCAGTTTGTAACCAATCCATTAACTCCAAATCATCTGCGTAATTACGCAATAAGCCCATAGCAATATGAGTATGCGTATTTACCATTCCTGGGGCTGCTAGCATACCTTTACCATCAATCACTTCTTTAGCTTGAGGTACAGCATCATTAGAAACAAATTCTTTAATATATCCATTTTCAATGACAATGGCTATATCTCTTACAATTGAATTTTCTTGTAACACATCTACATGTGTGATAACAACATCAACCATGTTCAACTCCTATTTCCTTTTCTTTTCTTGTAAATTGCGAATACTTTCGTTAAACGGAGGTCGTAATACGCCTTCTTCTGTGATAATAGCGGTCACTAAATCATGAGGTGTTACATCAAAAGCCGGATTCAATACTTCAATGCCTTGCGGTGCCGAAGGAACGCCTTGGAATTGCAGTACCTCTTGAGGATTACGCATTTCAATAGGAATATCATTACCACTTGCCATAGAGAAATCAAATGTACTATACGGAGCAGCTACATAAAATGGAATATTATGATGTTTGGCTAATACGGCAACACTATATGTGCCAATCTTATTGGCCACATCACCTTCTAAAGTAATGCGGTCAGCCCCCACAATCACTGCATCAATAAGACCCTGTTGCATAGCATAACCAGCCATATTATCTGTTTGTAATGTCACAGGAATACCATCTTCATGAAGTTCAAAAGCAGTTAGTCGAGACCCCTGCAATAACGGTCTTGTTTCATCTGCATACACACGATCCAATTTACCTTGTGCATGGACTTCTCGAATCACTCCTAATGCGGTGCCTATCCCTGCTGTAGCCAAAGCTCCTGCATTACAATGTGTCAAAATACGATATGTTTCTTTATCTTGGAATAATGTAGCTCCATGTTTTGCCATACTTTCATTTAAGGCAACATCTTCAGTATCAATAGCGATAGCTTCTTTTACAAGAACCGCATCTAACTCGCCAATATCGCCTGTGAAAGTATCTACAATACGCAATACTCGATCAATAGCCCACATTAAATTAACAGCTGTCGGTCTAGTTTGGCGTAAGGTTTCCGCAAAAGCTCTAAATTCAGACAAAATCTCTGCACTAGCCCCACCACGATGATAGCTCTCACGGAAGGCAAGAATTAATCCATAGGCAGCTGATACACCAATAGCAGGGGCCCCGCGCACACGAAGCATTTTAATGGCTTCAGCCACTTGACGCCAGTCAGTACAACGTACATATTCCACAGATGCAGGTAATTTCGTTTGATCTAAGATAATAACTTCTGATCCATTCCATTCAATACTTTTCATACTGGTCCCTCCATAGAAACAAGTAGCATTAATGTGTTTCTTCGATTAATAAGGTTTGCATGTCTTCCTTAGAAAAGCGATATTTTTCATTACAGTAGTGACAAGTTAATTCTGTCACTTCATCTTGAGCTAATTCTTGTTTATCATGCATTGGCAAACTTGCTAATCGGTCAAAAAATCGTTCCCGACTACAAGGACATGCGAAATGAATACGCTCACTATAGACTTCTTGTACAGTAAATCCATCCAAAATGCGTTCCATCAAGTGTTCCGCATTAGGATTTGCTTTCAAATAATTAGTCACAGGTCCAATAGTTTTCAAATTTGCTTCAATTGTATCAAATGCATCATTTGTTACATCTGGTAAAGCTTGTACTAAAAAGCCACCTGCCACAATAGTATGATAATCTGGATCTACTAATACACCAAGACTTAATACAGATCCCACTTGTTCAGACATAGCTAGATAATAAGCTAAATCTTCCGCCACTTCACCTGTTTGAATAGGGCTTTGGGAAGTATAGTTTTGACGAAGTTTAGTAAAGCGAGTCACTTGAACCTCTCCATTACGCCCTACAGCAGCCCCTACATCAAGCTTTCCTTCTCGCAATAGTGGTACATCTACATGCGGATGGTCCACATATCCTCGTACAGTGTTATTACTGAATGCATCCACATGAACAATGCCCAAAGGTCCATCACCACGCAATCGGATACTTACATTTTCATCATTTTTAAAATCACTAGCCATTAGCATAGCCCCAGTCATAGTACGACCTAACGCAGCTGTTGCTACCGGCCACAAATCATGGCGAACTCTCGCCTCTTCTACAGTATCAGTAGTTACGGCAATGGATAGCCGCAACCCTTCTGCTGTTGTATAACGTTTAATAAAATCCACGGATATCCTTCTTTCTACATAGATTCCAATAGATTGATCATTTCGATAGCACCCATAGCGCAATCAAATCCTTTATTACCGGCTTTTGTACCGGCACGTTCGATAGCTTGTTCAATGTTTTCCGTTGTGACTACACCGAACATAACAGGGACACCGGATTCTAAGGATACATGAGCAATCCCTTTTGCCACTTCGTTACATACATAATCGTAATGCGTTGTAGCACCACGGATGACAGCGCCTAAGCAGATAACAGCATCATACTTACCAGATTTTGCCGCTTTTTGTGCAATCAATGGAATTTCAAAAGCACCTGGTACCCAAATAGTAGTAATGTCACTATCTTGCACGTCATGACGCAACAAGGCATCTTTCGCCCCGCTGATCAATTTAGATGTGATGAACTCATTAAAACGAGAGCCGATAATAGCAAATTTCTTACCTGTACCTATTAATTTACCTTCTTGAATCATTGTCATTCTCCTCTATTTTTATCAGACATATTCAGACCTGAGCGAGCTAATTGCTAGTTGCTAGTTTCATACTTTTTTACAACATATGGCGCATTTTTTCTTTTTTTGTATTCAAATATTTTGCATTAATGCTATTGGCTTTAATCACAATAGGAACACGTTTAGATACTGTAATGCCCCAACGTTCTAAATCTTCTTTCTTTTCTGGATTATTCGTCAACAGCTTAACACTCTTCACGTCTAATTCGCGCAACATTTGTGCCGCTAAGGAATATTCACGCATATCTGGTGGGAATCCTAGTTTCACATTGGCTTCCACTGTATCGTACCCTTGATCTTGTAGTGTATAGGCTTTAATTTTATTCGTTAATCCAATGCCACGCCCTTCTTGACGCATGTAGATAACGATGCCTTCTCCTTGCTCTTCAATAGAGCGCAATGCATTTTCCAATTGTTCCCCACAGTCACAGCGATGAGAACCAAATACATCTCCTGTTAAGCACTCAGAATGAATACGCATCAACACATCAGATTTTCCACGTACATCACCTTTTACAATCATAAGATGTTCTTTGTGATCTACTTCATTTTTAAACACAATGATGCGGAAATCACCGAACTTTGTAGGCAGTTTTGTTTCTGCTGCAATGCTTACTAATCTATCGTGTCGCTTTCTGTATTCCACTAAAGCTTCTACAGAAGCAATCTTTAAATTATGTTTTTTACTGAAAGCCAATAAATCATCCATACGTGACATATAGCCTTCATCATTGGTAATTTCACAAATTGCTGCCGCAGGATATAATCCAGCTAATTTACAAAGGTCAATAGACGCTTCTGTATGGCCCTGGCGTACTAATACTCCACCTTCTTTGTAACGCAATGGAAAAACGTGTCCAGGACGTCTAAAATCTTCTGGTTTTGCATTTGGATCAATAAGTTTTTGCATCGTTATAGCACGTTCTTCTGGAGAAATACCTGTGGTCGTATCCACATAGTCTACTGATACAGTGAACGCTGTTTCATGATTATCCGTATTTTTTTCTACCATTTGATGGATACCAAGACGAATCAAGTCTTTTTCCAACATAGGCGTGCATAGCAAACCTCTAGCCTCTTTGATGATAAAATTTATAGTTTCACGAGTAGCAAATTCAGCAGCCAAAACTAAATCACCTTCGTTTTCACGACTTTCATCATCTACAATAATCACAGGCTTTCCTGCTTTTAAGTCTTCAATTACTTCTTCAATAGAGTTTAATGTATAGGACATAAATATCATCCTTTCTATAAAAAGCCGTTACGCACTAAAGTATCCATCGTCACTGTACTAGTATTAGTAGACTCCAGATGAGTTTCTTTCATAAAATGCTCAATATAACGGCCAAAAATATCTGTTTCTAAGTTCACTGTAGTACCAATAGTAGCATATTGCAAAATAGTGTTTCCAATCGTATGAGGTATAATAGAAATTTCAAACCAACCAGTTCCCACCTTGGAAACAGTCAAACTAGCTCCATCCACAGTGATAGACCCTTTGTATATAACATAGTGTAGAATGGCATCATCGGCAGCAATACGGAACACAATGGAATTACCCACATGATCCTTACCGATAATCTTGCCTTGACCGTCCACATGCCCTGCCACTACGTGGCCACCGAAACGACCGTTGGCAGCCATAGCTCGTTCTAAATTTACCTTACTTCCTGCTGAAAGATTTATTAATGATGTCATTTTAACTGACTCTGGCATCACATCTGCTGTAAATCTTTGGGCTCCTATGTTCGTGGCTGTTAAGCATACACCATTGACCGCTACAGAATCACCAATTCTTAAATCATCGAAAATGATAGTTCCTGCAATTTCAAGGGTAAGCGAGCTTTGGGAACGTTTTACACTCTGTATGGTCCCTATTTCTTCAATGATCCCCGTAAACATAATCGCCTTCTCTTCCTCTTCGATAACTAATTATTTTCATATTATCACCAACAGCCATCACTTCATCAATATCTAGCTGTACTGCTTCGTCTAAACTAGAAAAGCCTAAACCACCCACAGCTGGTGTAGCTCCAATACCTCCAATAATACGATTTCCAATGTAGGTTACCAATTTATCAAAAGATTTAGTTTCTACAAAACTAGCCACCACTTGGCTTCCACCTTCAATAAGCAGGCTCATACATTGACGAGCGCCTAGTTCTTCCAAAATAAAAGAAATATCTAAACCTCTTTCATTGGACGGCGTCACAATAACTTCTGCACCCTTATCACTGAAAGCTCCTATTTGTTCTAGTCCACAGTCTTCTCCAACAAAAATTGTTATATTCCGATTAGGCACTGTCCAAATGGTTGCATCTAGTGGAGTTCTACCTTGAGAATCTAGAATGTATAAATGCGGTTGATTTTCTACGGTTTCTTGTGGAAGACGACAACTTAGTAATGGGTCATCCGCTATAATCGTACCTACCCCTACTAACATAGCATCTACTTCTTTACGAATACGATGACCATCTAGCCTTGCTTCTTCGTTGGTAATCCATTTTGATTCACCACTGGCAGTAGCAATCTTTCCATCTATGGACATAGCAGATTTTAAAATCACGAAAGGCTTACCCGTTTTAATGTATGTAATAAATGCTTCATTCATTTCCACACATTGTCGTTCCAAAACGCCAATCTCCACTTCTATGCCCGCTTCTTGTAGCATAGCTAGGCCTTTACCCGCTACTAATGGATTAGGGTCAATCATACCAATGACAACCCTAGAGATACCTGCAGCTATTACGCGCTTAGCACATGGCGGTGTTTTTCCATAATGTGAGCACGGTTCTAGTGTCACATATAAGGTAGCTCCTCTAGCATCCATACCAGCTTGATGTAATGCATACACCTCTGCATGAGGCTCGCCGGCTTTTTGATGATATCCTTCACCAATGATGCGCCCATCTTTTACAATGATAGCTCCTACCATTGGATTTGGAGATGTACATCCTCTTGCTTTTTCCGCTAATTCAATCGCTTTTGCCATATATTTTTCATCAGTTGTCATATGTGTCATGGCTCACCTCTACACAAAAAAGGGACTATATACATAGTCCCTTTAGCATTCCAAATATTTGATAACATACACAATAGCTATCAATATACTGTCTTTTCCCATCCAGACTTTACTGTCGGTTCCGGAATATCACCGGATCTGCTCTCAAGAGCTTGCGGACTATTATACCGCCGGTCAGGAATTGAGGTTCCCCTCGCACCTTGCCTCAAAGACTTCTTTATTTGATTTTAGTTCTTATCTTTATAAGATGACTTTATTGTATCATAAATTGCTTACTATAGCAATGTAATAAGAAAAACAGCCCTAAAGGGGCTGCTTTTCTTTTCATGTTGTATGAATATATTACACAGTTATTTAGAACATGCATCTAATAGGTAAGCAATACCGATGAATGGAATACCTGCACGTTCGCCTAAGCCGATTTCACATGTGGAGCTAGAGCTTACTCCTAATGTAGCCCCGTACTCTTTCACTTCATCTCCTAAATCCCGTGTAGCGGAATGGTTCAATTCTGGTGTAAAGAAACCTTTTTGCCCTGCGAAACCACAACATGTAAAGGATTTAATATTGAATACTTCATCAGTACATGCACGTGCAAGCAGTTCAATGTATTTTTCTTTGCCAGCTTTTTTGATTTTACATTGTTTGTGAACAATAACACGCTCTTTACACTTCACAATATCTAATTTAGGAACAATATGTGTGTATAAGAACTCAGATACATCAAGGATTGTTACAGATTTAATATGTTTGAAAGCATGGGAGAAACATGCAGAATGGTCAATCACAACTGGATATACACCACCACAGCTTGCTTCTAATAAAGCATTTTCTAAATCGCGTAATGCACGTTTATCAATGTCTTCATAGTTTTCAAAGCTCAAACCACAACATAAGTTTTCAATATGACGTGGATAAATGACATTATAACCTGCTTTTTTACATAAGTTTTCCATCACTTGTTGCAAGCTACGAGTATCTTTTTGACCTTGATTTGGTTTGAAAGCACGATTTGCACAAGTACTGAAATACACAACATTATCATTGCCTACTGTGTTACGTTGATTTTTCAAGGTATGGCGGTTAGCTTTTGGCAATGTAGTTGGTGCATATGGTGTCACACCTGTTAGTTCGTGAGCCCCTTTTGTGATTTTAGAGATTAACTTATTGGTAATCACTTTACCTGCTGCACCACCTAAGGTAACCCCCATGCGAGCTGCTGCCAAGGTAGCTGGGAAATTGTCATAAATCGCTTCTGCAATACCATGACCTTTTGCTGTTACTTTACGAACAGATAATGCAATTTGCGCTGTATCAATGCCTAATGGACATAACATGGAACACATAGAACATGCTGCGCATGTATCAACACCATAGTATTGATAACCTTCAGATAATGCATCTGCTTCTGCATGTTTACCTTCTTGACGAAGACGTGTTTCTTCACGTACCAAGGAAATACGTTGACGTGGTGTTAATGTTAAGTTTTTAGATGGACAGTTCTTTTCACAGAAACCACATTCAATACACATATTGAACAATGGATCAATAGCCGCCATCGCTTTCAAGTTCTTTTTATATACATCTGGATCATCTGTAATGATAACATCTGGATTGATTAAGTAATTAGGATCAAATAATTCTTTGATACGGCGGTTAACTTGGTAAGCTTTCACACCCCACTCTAACTCAACGAATGGAGCTACCATACGACCTGTACCATGCTCTGCTTTAATACTACCTTCTACAGCTGCTACTTGTTCTGCCATTTCTTTCACAAGTCCACTAAAATTATCACGTTCTCTTGGATCATTCAAGTCTGGAGTAATGATAAAATGAACATTGCCACTTAAAGCATGTCCAAAGATAATACCATTATCCATAAAATCATATTTACGGAATAACTCTGTAATGATACCGATGCCTTTAACAAAATCTTCAATTTTAAAACATACATCTTCTGTAATTACCGTAGAACCAGATTTACGTTGTCCTGCTGCAATTGGCAACAACCCTTTACGAATATACCACCAAGAATTATATTCTTCCGGATTCGTAGAGTATAAGCTAGGAATAATAGTTGGAATATCTTTTAATTGTTCTTTAATATATTCCACTTGTTCTTCTAATTCTTGCTCATTATTACTTTCAGATTGGAATAGAATACAGCTAGTACCCTCTGGCACTCCACGTACGAAGTCCGGTACTTGTTCTAATTTTTGTACACTCTTAAGACTGAGGTAGTCCATCATTTCCGCAGATACTACATATTGACGTCCCATATTCGCTAAGGTTACAACTGCGCGAGACGCATCGGATAGCTCTTTATAGAACACAAGACCACAAGCCTTGAATTTCTTATCTTCTACTGTATTATATACCACTTCTGATACGAACCCTAATGTACCTTCAGAACCAATAAAAATATGATTTAAAATATCTACAATATCTTCAAAATCTACTAACGTATTAATCGAATAACCTGTAGTATTTTTAATTTTAAATTTACGTTGGATTAATTCTACTAATTCAGGATCATCAAAAATCCATTGACGAAGGTCTAATAAGCCTTTCACAAGGTCAGCACGAGAGGTCATGAAAGCTTGTACACTAGCTGGATCGCTAGTATCTAAAATTGTACCATCCACTAATACGACCCGTACAGATTTCACCGTTTGATAAGAGTTTTCTACAGTACCGCAGCACATACCTGAAGAGTTATTATTGAAAATCCCCCCTACTAAAGCACTTGCAATAGTAGCTGGATCTGGGCCAATTTTGCGTCCATAAGGAGCTAACTTTTCATTCGCATCGGCCCCAATAACGCCACAATCGCAACGTAATGCTTTGCCTCCGTCTAATACTTCCATTCGTTTAAAGCCATCATTCGCCACCACTAATACATGTTCACTAGAGCATTGTCCAGATAAAGATGTACCTGCTGCTCTAAAAGTCACTGGTGTACCATATTGATTTGCTAAAGCTAAAATACGAATCACTTCTGATTCATTATTAACTTTCACCACTACTTGTGGTACATACGAATAACAAGAAGCATCTACACCATAAGCATAGCGGTGTAAAAAATCTGTAAATACTCGATCAGGGCATACGGCCTGTGCTTCCGTAGAAAAAGAAGCAAAATCGTAACGTAACGGTGCTTTCATAATAGGACCTCCTAGCATTACTATATGTAGTATGATTTACAAATTTGAACGACTCGTTCAAAGGGGCATAGCTCTCTATGTCTTACCTATAGCTTACCATAGGAGTAGAGTTTCGTAAATTCTATAATTAACTTTTATAATCATAACTATTACAAAAAAGTATAACAAATTTACAAAATCAAAAATATTTTATATAATAGACTATGAATGAAAGTAGGTGAAAACATGCACGTTTTAGGTGAACACGTTTTAATTGATTTATATTCATGTATTGATGAAAAAATAGAATCTCCTGCTGTCTTACAAGATGCTATTGTAAATGCCTTAGCAATTACAAATCAATGTGTTGAGGAAATCGATTGCCAAATTTTAGAAGATGAAATCTTCTTGGTAGCCGTATCCCATCACTGCCATGTAATTCTTCATGCATATCCACAATTAGGCTATGTAGCAGCAGATGTATATACATTTGAAAAATCTGTAGAACCAAAAGTAATTATGAAAGAATTACAACGATCTGTGGGTTCTGAAAAAGTAAAGGCTACTAGCATCCGTCGTGGTGACTTCGGTAATGAAAGAGACATGAAGCCTCGTAAACAGTCTTCTCTAACTGCTATGGGTAGAGTTACACGAACTCGTACACGGTTGACAAAAACTGGCAAAAATATTACTTCTAAAAGTGTAAAAGCCATCAAAAAAGTAATGGGTAACAACAAATAAATATCGAACATACAAACGGCTAGCCCTTAATGGAAACTAGCCGTTCTTTTGTTCGATATTATACTATTCCAACATAAAAGGCTGAACTTAGGAATATATCCTCAAGTTCAGCCTTATTATATACAGATGTAGCCTTTACAATTATAGTTGTAAAGATAATTGTCTACCACTTGGTTCATAAGCCGTAATAGTTACTCCGGCAGTTTGAAACAATCGTTTTGATGCTTGCACTTCTCGTGTATCTTTGTAATCATCGCGCCAATAGATAACTTCTTTAATACCACTTTGAATGATGGCTTTTGCACATTCATTACAAGGAAATAAAGTGACATATATTTTACTTCCTTCTAGTGAACCACCACGATAATTTAAAATCGCATTCAGTTCACTATGAACGATATAAAAATATTTATTATCTTCTTCTCGATTACGATTCCAAGAGAAATCATCATCATCACAACCTAAGGGCATACCATTATAACCGATAGATAAAATTTTATTATCATCGCTCACAATACAAGCCCCTACTTGTGTATTGGGATCTTTGGAGCGTTGCCCTGCTAACATAGCAACACCCATAAAATATTCATCCCAGCTAATATAGTCCTTACGTTTTTCCATAGGAACCTCGTTTTATTTGACTACAATATTAATTAATTTTTTAGGCACTACAATCACTTTCACAACAGTTTTACCCTCTGTAAACTCTTGTACACGTGGTAATGCTTTCGCAGCTGCTTCTAATTCTTCTTTAGATAATGAAACAGATACTGTCAATTTATCACGCACTTTACCATTCACTTGAACTGCCACTTCTACCTCATCTACCACTAGAGCAGATTCTTCATAAGTAGGCCAAGATGCAGCATGCACGGAGCCTTCAAATCCACATTCATGCCAGATTTCTTCAGTAATATGCGGTACAAATGGTGCTAGCAATAACGTTAACTTTTCAACTAGTTCTTTTGCTAAATCACTTTGCACAGATTCATGGCTATCTTTAAATTGGTACATAGCATTTACCAACTCCATAACAGTACTGATGGCAGTGTTAAAATTGAATTTACCATCTAAGTCTTCTGTTACTTTTTTGATAGCACGATGTAATTCACGGCGTAATGCTGTTTCATCTTTGGACAAGCTATCATGATGTCCTGATGTACCTAATTGTTGGTATGTATCGATAATGCGCCATACACGACCTAAGAAACGATAGGAACCTTCTACCCCTTGGTCGCTCCAGTCCAAATCACGATCTACTGGTGCTGCGAATAAGATGAATAAACGAGCTGTATCTGCACCGTATTTGGCAATGATTTCTTCTGGAGATACTACATTGCCTTTAGATTTAGACATTTTAGAACCTTCTTTTAATACCATGCCTTGTGTTAATAAGGCTTTGAAAGGCTCATCCACTTCTACTAAACCGATATCATGTAGTACTTTCACAAAGAAACGTGCATATAATAAGTGCAAGATCGCATGTTCAATACCGCCAATGTATTGGTCTACATTCATCCAGTATTTCGCAATTTCTTTATTAAACACTTCTTTGTCATTACGAGCATCTGTATAGCGCAAGAAATACCAAGAAGAATCGATAAATGTATCCATGGTATCAATTTCACGTCGAGCAGGACCACCGCAGCAAGGGCATGTTGTGTTTAGGAAGTTTTCAGATGTGGCTAATGGAGAGATAGCACCGCCGTCAAAGGATACATCTTCTGGAAGTTTTACCGGCAATTGATCTTCTGGAACTAATTGCTCTCCACATTTTTCACAGTATACAACTGGAATAGGGCAACCCCAATAGCGTTGACGAGAAATCAACCAGTCACGAAGACGGAAGTTTACAGTTTTACGACCTGTACCTTGTTCAGTGAAGTAATCACCTAATGCTTGACGCGCTTCTTCAGAAGTTTTGCCATTAAAGTCGCCGGAGTTCACCAATATACCATCTTCAGTGAATGCTGTATCTAAGGAAGCAAAATCCAAATCTTGTGCTGTATTTTGGATGACCCAATTCACAGGTAAATTATATTTTTTTGCAAACGCATAGTCTCTTTCATCATGAGCTGGAACACCCATAACAGCGCCTGTACCATAGTCTGCTAGTACATAGTTAGCAATCCAAATAGGCACTTCTTTACCTGTTATAGGATGTGTCGCATAAGAACCTGTGAACATACCTACTTTTTCTGCCTCTGTAGAAGTACGCTCAATATCACTTTGGTTACGCAATGTTTCAATGAACGCCTCTAGCTCTACTTTATTAGAAGCATCCTGAATCAATTCTTTTACATATGGATGTTCTGGAGCTAATACTACATAAGATACGCCAAATAAAGTATCTACACGAGTAGTATAGACTTCAAAGGATTTATCAATTTTAGGAACATAAAAAGCAAATTGTGTACCTTCACTGCGACCGATCCAGTTACGTTGCATCGCTTTTACACGGTCAGGCCATTGGTCCAATGTATCTAAATCGTCTAGCAAACGATCTGCATAGTCTGTAATTTTAAAGAACCATTGTTTTAAGTCTTTTTTCACTACATCATTATCACAGCGCCAGCATTTGCCATCAATAACTTGTTCGTTAGCTAATACTGTATGGTCATGTTCACACCAGTTTACTTTTGCTTCTTTTTTATAGGCCAAGCCTTTTTTATAAAATTGTTGGAATATCCATTGTGTCCAACGATAGTAATCTTCTTTACAAGTCGCAACTTCACGGCCCCAATCATAGGATAAACCCAACTCTTTTTGCTGACGTGTCATGTTGGCAATATTATCTAATGTCCAATCTTTAGGAGATACACCATTTTTAATAGCTGCATTTTCCGCAGGCATACCAAATGCATCCCACCCCATTGGATGTAATACATTAAATCCACGCATTTTTTTGAAACGTGCCACTACATCACCAATCGAATAGTTACGCACATGTCCCATATGTAAGTTACCAGATGGGTATGGGAACATTTCTAACACATAATATTTTTCTTTACTTGGGTCATACTCTGTTTTAAATACCCCAGACTCTTCCCAATATGTTTGCCATTTTTTTTCAATGTCTTGTGCCACGTATTTTTCGTACATGCTATGCCTCCTCAATTGTATGTATTAATACTCCTAAGTATACTCCAAATCTTAGTCTTTAGGCAAAGACTTTTTTTCTTTTGTAACCTTTACAACACCTGTTTCATCAGAGTGTTTATGAGGTTTCTTAAACTTTAACACAATTTCTTTACCGTCTTTAGAAATCTTTGTCACTTCTGAAGTATCTGTATGTTTAGATTTTTTCTTCTTATCTTTCTTTTTCTCTTGTTTTTTTACTTCTTTTTTATGATCTTTTTTATCTGAATCCGCTTTCCCTTTTTCAGTGCTATTTGTAGTAGCACTATCTAGAGCAAAACTCAACACTGGCCATACATCGGAAGCTTCAAAACCTTTACGCCAAGCCGCTACTCCTGCAAGTTGGAATTCTTTTACAAGGCCCACTTTATAGCTTAAAGACTGCGGATCTTCAAACCAGATTTTTGTGAGTGTTCCCTCATATGGTTTCTTTTCATCATAGATACCATAGACGCCATTTTTATTCGTTAATGTTAAATAATTACCTTTTAAACGATCATCCCAACGCAACGCATCTCTGTATTCACGTTCTAAATCTAGAGCCTTGGTCATAGCAAGGGTTTTACTTTTTGCTTTTCCTTCCCAAGAACCTTTCACTGGTACAGACCATTCACGCATATAAAATGGAATACCCAGTACGAGTTTTGATGCTGGCACTTCTGAAAGCATTTGCTCTGTATGCTTTCTCACCCATGGATAAGAGGCGACTGGTCCCGCTGTAACACTGGATGCCCACGTTTCATCGTATGCCATAAGCACCACATAATCCACTGCATCAGCATAGGCCTTACGGTCATACACTAAGGACCAGTTTTCACTATTGGAATATCCCGTTACATCAATAGAGCTATGGATATTATACGTTCGTAATCCTTTCGCTAAAAAATCTACAAACTTAGTTAGCTGTGCTTTATCTTTATAGTGGACATTTTCAAAATCAAAATTATATCCATCATAACCATACTCTGTAGCATAATTAATAAGCCCTTGTTTATATCGTTCCCACATCGATTCATTCGCAAGGATTTTACTAGTCATGTCTGGATCGAATTGGTTTGTGATTAAAGGCCATACACGATATCCTTTTTCTTTATAACTATTCACGTAGTCATGAGATAGCTTAGGACTAACTTTTAGACCGGACGTTGTCAATTCAAACCAACTTGGAGACATGATTGACGTGCCATTCTGTACATACTTTGTATCATAGGCCGTTTCTGATACTATGGGATCAAATACCATGGTAATAGGCAATGTAACTTCTTGTTTCTCTGGGACATGTAACATAGGACCTACGTATTGTGTAGGTGCTACTGCTGTTGTTGTATTGGAAAGTGCTGGAAAAGGAATATGGATTGTTGCCTCTGCCACTGGATAAGAAGCAAACAAACTAAATGCCGATATTCCTAGCACCATATGTTTCATAAATTGTAAGTGTTTCATAAGCGCTCCTTTTAACCTTTATATTATATCACATTCATCCTATATATTGGGAACACTATACTATTTCTCTAAAATTTATGGTACACTACAAAAGTAGGAATATTAAAAATATATGTAATAGAAATATTAGGAGGTACTATGTATCAATATTTATTTTTTATCGGAGGCTTTCCTATAAGAGCCTACGGTTTACTTCTCGCTTTAGGTATTATTAGTGCTGCCATTGTAGGCTACTTCATTATGAAAAAAGATGGCCGGGGATGGGAAAAATATATAGTAGATTTCACCATTACTGTTGCTATAGCTGGTATCATCGGTGCTCGACTATGGGATGTGTTTTTCTTTGACTGGGGATACTATCACAATCATTTATTGGAAATTCCATACGTATGGCAAGGTGGTATGGCTATCCAAGGCGGCGTATTGTTAGGTGCTATTGCTGGAATTTATTATTTAAAAAAACAACATGTTGACCCTTGGGCATTTGCTGATTTATTTGCACCAGCCCTTATGGTAGGTCAATCTGTGGGACGTATGGCGAATGTCATGAATGGTGATGCCTTTGGTCACCCTACTGGGGGAAACTTTGGTATTCTCTATCCAGAAACTACCTTGGCATACCGCACTTATGGTAATCAACCATTATGGCCTGCTGAAATATGGGAAGGTCAAGTAGATATTATTTTGTTTGTTATCTTACTATTGGCTAACGTGTTCCCTCATAAAAAAGGGCAAATTTTCTGTTTATATGCATTCTTGTATTCCGGCTTACGATTCTTCTTAGAATTCCTACGTGGAGATTATGTAAACTTAACATTAGGCTTTAAATCTGCGCAAGTTACAAGCTTAATTGTCATGGCTGTATCCTTTGGCATCTGGCTATACCTTCATTATAAAGGAACAGCAGATACACATATATTCTCTACAGAGAAAGGCAAAAAAGGAAAATAATAATTCATTAGTTTCAACACAAAATGATGCCTATAAAATCAAACTAATAACAAATATAAAGAGGAAAGGATTGCACATAGCAAATCCTTTCCTCTTTTTCTTATCTATAAAATTTCAAATATTATAAAATTCTCTTGCCTTTGTATATGTAAAGCACTATATCTGTCAAGTACAAAACTATTCATTAAGACAGTAACTCTTCTGCTACAATTAATGCCTCTAATTCTTCTAAAGCACGTTGCGCAATTAATGCATTTTTTTCTTTTTTCTTACGCACTTTAGCGCCCCAAGGTTCCATGATACCGAAATTGACATTCATTGGTTGGAAATTAGAACCTTCATAGGCACTAATATAATGACTTAACCCACCAAGAGCCGTTGTTTTAGGGAATGTAACAAATTCTTTACCATGCAACATACGCGCCACTTGAATAGCTACCATCATACCTGCAGCTGCTGATTCTAGATACCCTTCCACACCTGTCATTTGACCAGCAAAAAACAATCGTGTATTAGATTGTAGTTGGAATGCTTGGTTCAACAGTTCTGGAGAGTTAATATACGTGTTACGATGCATGACGCCATAGCGAATAAATTCAGCATTCTCTAACCCTGGAATCATTTGGAATACTCGTTTTTGTTCGCCCCATTTTAAATGCGTTTGAAAGCCTACTAAGTTGTACATAGTGGCTTCTTTATTTTCCTTACGCAACTGCACTACTGCATGCCACTCAATATTGTTCCGTGGATCTACAAGACCAACCGGTTTCAAAGGCCCATAGCGCAATGTATCTACCCCTCGAGATGCCATAATTTCTACAGGCATACATCCTTCAAAATAAATTTCTTTTTCAAAATCTTTTGGTTGTACTACATCGGCTGTAGTTAACGCTTCATAGAAAGCATCATATTCTTCTTTCGTCATAGGGCAGTTTAAATAATCTGCATCCCCTTTATCATACCGTGAGGCTGCAAATACTTTATCGTAATTCAAAGACTCTGCTGTTACAATCGGCGCTGCCGCATCATAGAAATAAAAATCTTTAGAACCAGTCAACTCTTTAATCTTAGTCCCTAATGCTTCTGATGTGAGTGGACCACTTGCAAAAATAACAATACCTTCTGTTGGAATCTCTGTCACTTCTTCATGAATCACGGTGATTAAAGGGTGTTCTTTAATACGTTCTGTGACCCTTTTGCTAAAAGCATGACGATCTACGGCCAAGGCACCACCTGCTGGAACTTGAGTAGCATCGGCAGATTCCATGATTAAAGAGTCTAAACGACGCATTTCTTCTTTCAAAAGCCCCACTGCATTTTCTATCGTATTCGCACGCAAAGAGTTAGAACATACTAACTCTGCAAATTGATCTGTATGGTGAGCCGGTGAAGACACTTTGGGACGCATTTCATATAAGTGCACAGGGATACCACGCTTAGCCAGTTGATAGGCTGCCTCAGAGCCAGCAAGACCAGCTCCAATAATAGTTACAAAATCTTTCATTCTTTATCTTCTTTCTTTGTTCTAGGTTTACGTTTTGGCCTTGTTTCACAGTCAGGATTGGAACAAAACTCTTTCTTATTGCCATTTTTATATACTTTTTCAACCATTAAGCTACCACAAACGGGACAAGTTTTATCAATAGGTTTATCCCACATTGTAAAATCACAAGATGGATACCCTTCACAACCATAAAAGACACGACCTCTCTTGGATTTACGTTCTAAAATCTCATGAGATTTACATTTAGGACATGTCACTCCCGTGCTAACTGTAATGGACTTAATATTTCGACAATCTGGAAAGTTAGAACATGCTAAATATTTACCATAAGGTCCTAGTTTATAGACCATATCATGTCCACATTTTTCACAAAGGATACCACTCTTTTCTGCCTCCAGTTCTATCTTCTCAGCCGATTCAGCTGTGTATAATTCCTTCTCAAAACTATCATAAAATGAATGGATAACAGCTTCGTAGAAGTTAGTCCCTTGTGCAATATGGTCTAAATCTTCCTCCATAGAGGCAGTAAATTTCGTATTAATGAACTTTTCAAAATGAGTTGTTAAAAATTCCACCACGGCAAATCCTAAATCAGTAGGAATAAATTGTTTATCCTTACGCTCCACATAATTCCGTTTTAAGATCGTATCAATAGTAGCTGCATACGTACTTGGCCGACCAATTCCCTGTTCTTCTAATACTTTGATAAGACCTGCCTCAGAATAACGGCTTGGAGGTTGCGTAAAATGCTGTATACCATCCATAGAGATAGGCATAATAGCTTGCCCTTCCTCTAGGGCTGGCAGTATATGGTCATCCTCTTTTTTAGCGTCTTCATAGACTTCTGTAAAACCTTTAAATAATACACGATTCCCTGAAGACTTCAATGTATACTCATCTACATGAAATTGCATAGTTATAGTTTCACTTTTCTGTGGAGCCATTTGACTCGCTAAAAATCGATTCCAAATCAAGGTATATAATTTTAACTCATCACTAGATAGATAGGACGCTACCGCTTTAGGTGGTAATTCCAACATGGTAGGACGAATCGCTTCATGCGCATCTTGAGCATTCGCCTTCGCTCCAAATACATTTGGTTTACTCGGATAAAACTCCTTCCCAAAGGTCTTGAGAATATAGGCTTTAGCCGCTTCTTGCATTTCCTTTGATACCCGAGTGGAATCTGTACGCATATAGGTAATTAAACCTACATGACCATAGCCCCCAATTTCTTTACCTTCATATAAATGTTGTGCTGCAGACATAATGCGTTTTGCATTCATATTCAGTTTGCGTACACCTTCTTGTTGCATCGTTGACGTCGTAAATGGAGCTGGTGCTTTGCGACTACGTTGTTTTGATTGTACAGAACTAACTACACTTTCACGGTCACGAATAACACGTAACACTTCATTACTTTCTATCTCATTAGAAATCGTTAGCTTTTCATCACCTTTGTGTGTCACTACCACATCAAATTGTTCATTCTTAGCTGTTTGATACACGCCTTCAATAGTCCAATATTCTTCTGGAATAAATGCTTGAATTTCTCGTTCCCGATCGCAGATAATGCGTACCGCTACAGATTGAACACGTCCAGCACTAAGTCCTTTGCAAATCTTTTTCCACAGCAAAGGGCTTAATTTATAACCTACAATACGGTCCAATACACGACGAGCCTGTTGAGCATCCACCATATGCATATCAATCGGTCTAGGTGTTGCCATCGCCTCTTGAATAGCATGCTTGGTAATCTCATTGAAAGTCACTCGACATGGTGTAGTACCATCTATATTTAAAATATGTGCTAAATGCCAAGAGATGGCTTCTCCTTCACGGTCAGGGTCAGTTGCCAGATACACAGCCTTCGCCTTATCTGCTTCTTTGCGCAAATCTTCAATAACAGCCTTTCTACCTGGTACATTCAAATATCTAGGTAAAAAACCATTAGTTATAGATACACCCATTTGCATTTTAGGTAAATCCCTTAAATGGCCCATGCTAGCTTTTACCACATAATCATCACCTAAAAATTTTTCAATGGTCTTTGACTTTGCTGGTGATTCCACGATGATTAAAGTTTTTCCATCTTTTTTGAAAGTCCGTTTATGCTCTATTTCAATCGGTTCCGGACGCATGACCAAAGGTCTAGACTCTGGTGCTTTGGCGCTTGATTTGACAGCTTCTTTTGTATCTTTGTCTTTTTTCTTCTCCCCTGTAACGAAGGATCTAGTAATGGCCAAAAATCTTCCTCCTCTAAGTATGTAGCACGTACCCCTGCGGGGTATGTGTAATCATTTGTTTTAGCTCTAATTGTAACAGCAATGTATGAAGATTTGATAAAGACAATTGCGTGGTATGTACAAGTTCTTCAATCGTTGTATTTCCACCAGGATTCATGGCCTTCAACACACTTTGTTCTTCTTCATTCACTATGTTTACTTTATTACTATCCATGTTACTATACTTTGCGACTTTTTGCCAACCATATTCACGCAATACTTGTTCAGGATCTGTTAATACCGTAGCTCCTTGTTGAATAAGCCAATGATTTCCATCACAAGTATGCGTCAATACATTACCAGGTATGGTAAATACATCTCTCCCTTCATTAATCGCCATATCAGCAGTAATCAAAGATCCGCTACTAGCTTTTGCTTCCACAACAATAGTGCCTCTCGTCATACCGCTGATAATTCGATTTCGAGAAGGAAAGTGATGACTCTTTGCTTGCATGTGCGGTCCATATTCTGATAATAGCAATCCATCTTTTTCTAAAATTTCTAAAAATAAATTTCGGTTTGTTCTTGGATAGGTTACATTTAAACCGCAGCCCATAACAGCAATCGTTGGAGTTTGTCCTTGCAAGGCCCCTTCATGGCTAGCACGATCGATTCCCATGGCGCCTCCACTAACAACAATAATGCCTAAATTAGATAAAGCCCGTCCAAAGTGTCTAGCTACTTGTACACCATAGGTAGAGCACTTTCTAGCGCCTACCATCGCCAAAGAACGATCCATATGTTGCAACACTTCTATATTTCCACGTCCATACAACACTCGGGGACTATTATAAATTTCTAATAAAGATTTTGGATAGTATGGAGATTCCCAAGTAATCACTTCCATATGATAACGCTCTAAATCTTCTTCTAATTGTAATAGAAAGCTTTCATTGATAGGACGGCGAATTTCATCAAATAATTCATATTTACAACCCAATGATGGTTCCACATTGTGATATAACACATGATGCCAAGCTTCTTTGGCACTTTCGTAATAGGTAAACAAATTACCTAAGCTTGCATTTCCTAATCCTACTACATGTTGGAGAGCACTCGCATAAATTTCATCTTTCATTTATAATCCCTCCTGTACTTGCCGATAACTCAAAGCTTCTGCCACATGGTCTGTTAAAATCTCCTCAGATTCTGCTAAATCAGCGATTGTTCTTGCCACTTTGATAATGCGGTCATAGCTACGTAAACTCAAATGTAATGTAGTAAAAGCTGAATCTAGCAATTCTTTAGCTTGCTTAGAAAGTTTCACATACATTTCTATATCACTATGACTTAAATGTGAGTTCACCCCAATATTCGTTCCTTTATATCTTTCAGCTTGCATAGATCTAGCACGGATAACACGGCTACGTACTTGCTCTGTACTAACTTCATCCTTAGGGGCATATATCTCTGTTAAAGTAGGTCTTTCTACGGGTACTACTAGATCCATTCTATCCAAAATAGGTCCTGATAACACTCGTTGGTATCTTTGAATTTGCGTAGCTGTACAAGTACATCGATGATCTTCTTCCGTTCCAAACCATCCACATGGACATGGATTCATAGCCATGACAACAATACAATCACTGGGATAGGTAGTTGCCATTCCGATGCGTGCAATATGTACTTGTCGTTCTTCTAAGGGCTGTCTCAGAACCTCTATGACGGGCCTACGAAATTCTGGTGCTTCATCCAAAAATAAAACGCCTTTATGTGCCAAGGTAATTTCTCCTGGTTTTGGCGGTTGTCCTCCTCCCGCCATAGCCACTAATGTACTCGTATGATGAGGACTGCGAAATGGTCGTTGTTCCATTAATCGGCCACTTTTTAATAAACCCATTACACTATAAATGCGGCTTACCTCTAGTTGCTCCTCCCGTGAAAGAGGAGGCAATAAAAACGGCAATCGTTTAGCTAACATGGTTTTTCCCGAACCTGGAGGTCCTGTCATCAGTAAATGATGACCACCAGCAGCAGATATTTCTAAGGCCCGTTTTGCCATTACTTGCCCTTTTACATCTTGTAAATCTAGTATTTCCGCACTATATTTTGATGGCACTATAGCTATCTGCGCACATAGATTTTCTTTCTTTTCAGAATCTTCTAATACTTCCACCACTTCAGCTAATGTAGATAATCCATATACAGGTATAGAGGACCCACTAATAGCCTCTTCATGATTTCCTATAGGCACTATAATATCTTCTACCTTAGAAAGATAACTATTGTCATTCCCTAACTCCTGATTTGTCACTCCCATCACCATAGATAACATTCCCATCACTGGTTGTAAAGAACCATCTAACGATAATTCTCCTATAAATATATGGTGATTCCAATGTATAGACTCCTTTTTCTTATGTTTTCCCGATTCTTGAGCAGCTAAAATTCCCATGGCAATAGCTAAATCTAAAGAAGACCCATCTTTACGAATATGGGCAGGTGCTAGATTGACCACAATTCTCTTCATAGGAAACTCAAAGCCCCCATTCTTGATAGCCGATCGTACTCTCTCTTTTGCCTCTTTCACAGAGGTCGCTGGTAAGCCAACAATATCAAAGCTTGGTAGACCTGGGCTAATATCTACTTCTACAGTCACCACATATCCATCAATACCACTCACACATACTCCATAGGTTTTTGCATACATGATACTCCTCCCATCTTATAAATGACACGCTTTTATATGCCGTAATTCAGAATCTCCCACTTGAGGCACATATACTTCTATGACATCAAATCGTATAGATTCATACTCTATATCACGGGTAGCCAAAAACATAGATATAACATGACGTATATGTTGTTTCTTTTTCCAATGCACTGCCTCGCAGGGCATCCCATAGGTTTGGGTCCGTCTCGTTTTCACCTCAACCACAATGAGCATATTTTCTTTTTTAGCAATAATATCTACTTCACCAAATCGATAGCGTATATTTCGTTCCAACACATCATAGCCTTGGCTTTTTAAATAGTTGGTAGCTAGGTCTTCACCGTATCTTCCTAATTCAATGTGGTTCATAGGCACCTCCTTAGTTCTACATTACTTTCATTACAAAAGAATGTAAACCGTACAACCCACACTGTTAGGAGGGTACTCTACTAAGAGTGTTATAATCCATATACAATTATCGATATGCAAAAAAGCATCCTCATAGAATACTCTATAAGAATGCTTTTATAAGTAATATAATATTATAACTATTTTCAAACAATGAAATTGCTATAGGCAGAGATATCTTTATAGCTATCCTAAGCATGTATAACCTAAACGATATACTAATACTTAGATTTCTTCTACAGGCTTACCTGCCACAATCGATTTGATAGGTTCAAAACTATGACGATGTAATGGTGTAATGCCAAGGTCTTTTATGGCCTGCTTATGTACATCTGTATAATATCCTTTATGGATCGCAAACCCAAATCCTGGATACTCTTCGTCCATAGATTCCATGAAGCGGTCCCGTGTTACCTTTGCTACAATGGAAGCAGCCGCAATAGATGCACTTTTAGAGTCTCCCTTAATCAAAGATTCTACAGGTATCGTTAAATCTGGTAATTTCATCGCATCCGATAATACAGCCTCTGCTTGTACTGGTAAATTACGAATCGCCTCATACATAGCTTGTCGTGTAGCTTCATAAATATTGAGTGTATCAATGACTTCTGCCTCATATGACACACAGTGCACCGCTACTGCTACCTCCATGATTTGTTCAAATAAGGCATCTCGTTTTTCTGGACTCAGTTTTTTAGAGTCATTCAGGCCTACTAGTTTGCAATGAGGTGGTAAAATAACAGCTGCTACTGTCACAGGACCTGCAATAGGACCTCTACCCACTTCATCTACACCAGCCACTAAAAATTTTCCTTCTTCATAAAAACTTTCTTCATAGGTGTACATGGCTTCCAAACGCTGTTGCTCTTCTAAGACTTTTTTCTGCTTTCGTAAATACACACCAGCTGCGTGTTTCACGGATTCACGAGAATCTTCTAATGCCCATTGTACATAATCAAAAGGGCATTCACCTTGCAGTAGATTTTTAATATCTTTAACTTTAAGTTCCTGAAACTCACTCTTCGTCAACATAGTACGGCTCCTCATCGACGCCATCAAAGGTAATGTATCCCAATTTGTTATTTCTGTAATCCGTCAAAATCACACGGCGCACCTTGTCATAATCCACGACGCCACCGCTTACCAAACAACCACGACGACGACCAATAGCCTCTAACATGGTATCTACGGATGTACGCTCTTCTTCCGTCAATTTATAACGCTCATGCAATAATGTCGGTTCATACTCTTCTAAATATGCCAACAACTGCTTAATAACAGAATCTAAATCATACACATCGTCGGAAATAGCTCCTGTCATCGCTAACCGAGCTGCTGCTCGTTGGTCTTCAAACTTAGGCCATAATACACCTGGCGTATCTAATAATTCTAGATTTTTACCTACTTTCACCCATTGTTGACCCCGAGTATGACCCGGTTTATTGGCAGTTCTTGTCGCTGCAGAACCAGCTAGTTTATTAATTAATGTAGATTTACCTACATTGGGTATCCCTAGAATCATAGTGCGCACAGTACGACCTTTAATTCCTTTTTTTAGCCATCTATCGATAATGGGCTGTGCTAAGGATTCTACAGTTTTCACGAGTTGCTTATTTCCTTTGCCATTTTTAGAATCAATAGCAATAGCATGAATACCTTCATTTTTGAAAAATTCAATCCATTCTTTTGTAGCTTTTGGATTTGCCAAATCGCATTTATTTAAAATCACTACATGTGGCTTATCGCCTATCAACTCGCGAATAACTGGATTCGCACTACTGCGAGGAATACGTGCATCTAGTAATTCGATAACCACATCAACTTTCTTTTTATGTTCCGTAATCATGCGAGTGGCTTTTGCCATATGACCTGGGAACCACTGCACGATCGGAAAAATTTCTTGACTCATACTTCACCTATTCGTCTATTATCTATATCATATGCTCATTTTACGGTTATTTTTTTCTGCTAATTTAATATCTTTTATGACATACTACTATCAAACTATCTACATTTTATGAAAGTATATAAAATTGACTATCAAGTAGCAAACTCTCATCTAGGATTTCATAACTAATATGCCCTACTATTTAGCAGTTTCTAAAGGAAATAAAAAAAGGCTAGCCATAGACTTACGTCTCATGGCTAACCCTTTTAAATTAGCGTTTTTCGCGAATACGAGCAGCTTTACCAGTAAGGTTACGTAAGTAGTACAATTTAGCACGACGAACGATACCGCGACGAGTTACTTCGATTTTTGCTAGACGTGGGCTGTGAAGTGGGAATACACGTTCAACACCAACGCCAGAAGCGATACGACGAACTGTGAAAGTTTCACGAACGGAACCACCTTGACGGTTGATTACTAAACCTTCGAAAACCTGAATACGTTCACGGCTACCTTCCACAACTTTTACGTGTACTTTTACAGTATCACCAGCGCGGAACTCAGGAATGTCAGAGCGAAGCTGTTCTTTTTCTAATACATCAATAATATTCACGATTTTTTCCTCCTATTTTGCAGACGTTCATTACTTACACCTTATAAGCAGAGGACCATCTCAAATTAACAGTACTATTCTATCATAAATAAAAGTTTTTATGCAAGAGGGAAATGTAAAATTTATTTTATCTTCCCCTCTACATATTGTCGCAATCGTTCGATACGTTTTTCTGTAGCTGGATGTGTGCTATAGAGTTTGCTAATGAGCCCACTTTCACCAGTTTCAACTGTATAGTTGCGTAAGGTAACTAATGCATTATGTAATTCAGCGCCTAAGCCGATTTCATAAGCATATTTATCTGCCCGATATTCGGCTCGTCTACCTGTGAATAAGTCAATAATGATCAAAGGCGCTTTAATAACCCACTGCATGAAAAGTATCTGCAATACCACGCAAAGGTAGAAGATTTGCACAATGAATGTAATTATCGGTAGTCGCAAATATTGAATCCATAATATGACACGCGCAAATAGTTCGTACACACGAATGCACATTTGTCCCAAATAGTTCATATAGAAACAAGAAAATCCGTAGGCCCCATCTTTATGATGAATATGTCCCATTTCGTGAGCCACTATGCCCAATAATTCATCATATGGCAACTGTATGATAGCCCCCGTATTAATACAAATTCGATTATGCCCCATTGCAAAAGCATTGATAGAATCATCATTTTTGATAAACCAGTCGAATTGCGACATATCGATACCAGTATGGTTTTGTATATCCTTCTGAATCATCTGTAGAATCTCTACTTCTTGCCCTATAGGACGACGTCCCCCATAGAGCCACATGGTAATGCGATGAAACCAAGGAATTTGCGCTAGTGCCGCCACAAGTAACACAGATGTACCTGCTACGGCATAGCTAATATTTTCCAGGTTAATACGCACATGAAAGAGGTCCATCGCTTTCATCAGAAAAGGATGATCAATAGGACCAAAGATAACTTGGTACATGTACAGAATACTGCCAATGATAAATACATTCGCAAAAAATGTGAGTACTGTAATAATCATAAGATTTTATTTCAATTTACCTAAGTTACTTACTTCGTAAGTCATACGTAATAATTGAAGACGATTTTGCTTCACTGTTTCGTCTTTATCCATAACCATAACATGTTCAAAGAATGTTTCAATATATGGCACCAAGGATTCTGCCAAGCTTACAGCTTTCACATAGTCCCCAGCTTCTAAGGCATTACGATTTGTTGTATATACCGGCAATGCCGCTTTGTACAAGGCTTGTTCAGAATCTTCTTTTAACAAGGATTCGTCAACGCCTGTGAAAGTCACATCTTTTACCATATTAAAAATACGTGTGTAAGCCTGCATTAATGGTTCGTTTTCATCAATACGGTTTGCTGTTAAGGCTTGTCCCAAACCTTCTGCTAAAGCAACTGTGACAGTCTCTTGGCTCAATACAATATCCACTACTTGGTATGGCATGCCTTGTTCTAGCAAGATATTTTTCAAGCGAAGGATGAAGAAGTTTTCTAATTGACCTAGTAATTCTTCTTGTTTTTCACTAGCCACGCCTAATAATTCCATTGCTTTCATCCAGATTGGACGCATGGATAAAGACCATTTACTATCCATCAAAATGTTGATGATACCAATCGTTTGACGGCGTAATGCATATGGATCTTGGGAACCTGTTGGAATTAAACCACGGCTGAACGTAGCTACAATGGTATCTACTTTATCAACGATACTCAAAATACGACCTGCATCGGTACTTGGTAAGATATCCCCTGCAAAACGAGGCAAGTATTGTTCAAAAATTGCTTCCCCTACAGCTGGAGTTTCACCATCTAGTAGAGCATATTCTTTACCCATAATACCTTGTAATTCAGTAAATTCGCTCACCATACCTGTCGTTAAGTCGGTTTTAGCAAGATGTGTAGCGCGTTCTAAAGTAACTGTATCTGTAAAGCCTACTTCTTGTGCTAAGGCAGCACCTAATGTTAAGAGACGTTCTGTTTTATCTTTTAAATTGCCCAAACCTTCTTGGAAGACAATTTTTGTCAATGCTTCATAACGACCAGCTAATGGCGTTTTACGGTCTTCATTAAAGAAGAATTTCGCATCGTCTAAACGAGCACGAAGTACACGTTCATTACCAGCTGCTACCACTTCTAGAGATTTGCTATCCCCATTGCGAACAGTTAAGAACATAGGAAGTAATGTTCCTTTGCCATCCACCATTGGGAAATAGCGTTGATGGTCTTTCATTGGTGTAATAATACAGTCTGATGGTAACGCTAAATAGCTTTCATCAAAAGTACCACAAAGTGCTGTTGGATATTCTACTAAGAATGTAACTTCGTCTAATAAATCTTCATCCCACACCACAGTAGCCCCTTTAGTGGCTGCTAATTCTGTTAATTGTTTACGGATCGTCTCACGGCGAACGTCTTGGTCGATCATAATAAAGTTCTTAGTTAATGTATCCACATAGTCTTTTGGTTCTGTAATAGTCAATTCAGACTCACCAAGGAAACGATGTCCACGGCTTACATTTGTACTTGTTACATTGGCAAATATCACCGGCACTACGTCTTGTCCAAATAATGCCACCAACCAACGTACTGGACGAACGAACCGTTCTTCTAAATCGCCCCAATGCATGGATTTAGGGAAACTTAAACCTGTAATCAAGGATGGTAATACGTCAGATAAGACTTCTTTTGTATCTAAACCAGCTGTTGTTGTGTCCGCAAAGATGTAACCATCTACTACTTTTAATTCAGATACATCTAATCCTTTACCACGAGCAAAACCGATGGCTGCTTTTGTAGCATTGCCGTCAGCATCATAAGCAATGGATACAGATGGACCTTTATGTGTTTCATGAACATCTTCACCACGTTCTGCTACGTCATTGATGAGTAATGCAACACGGCGAGGTGTGGCATAGACTTTTACAGCGCCATGTGGAATGTGACGCTCTGCCAATGCAGCTGTTGCTAATTCACCTAATTGTTTAATAATATTTGGCAAAAATCCTGCAGGAATTTCTTCTGCCCCAATTTCAAAGAGTAAATCCTTAGCCATCTTATTTATCTCCTTTCAACAATGGGAAACCAAGTTCTTCTCGTTTCGCCAAATAGTTTTGTGCACAAATACGAGCCATGTTACGAACACGACCGATGAAAGCTGTTCTTTCAGAAATAGAAATGGCACCACGTGCATCTAGCAAGTTGAATGTGTGAGAACATTTCAACACATAATCGTAAGCCGGCAACACGAAACCTAATTGACATACACGTGTCGCCTCTGCTTCGTACATATCGAACAATTTGAATAACATATCTGTATCTGCTAATTCAAAGCTGTACGTAGATTGTTCTACTTCGTTCGCATGCCATACATCGCCGTATGTATATTGTTCGTTCCATTGCAAATCGTATACATTTTCTACGCCTTGAATGTACATAGCCAAACGTTCTAAGCCGTATGTAATTTCTACGGACACTGGTTTTACATCGATAGATCCCACTTGTTGGAAGTACGTAAACTGCGTTACTTCCATGCCGTCTAACCAGACTTCCCAACCAAGGCCCCAAGCGCCCAATGTTGGAGACTCCCAGTTATCCTCTACGAAACGGATATCGTGATCTTCTGCATGAATGCCAAGAGCAGCCAAACTTTGCAAGTATAATTCTTGAATATTGTCTGGAGAAGGTTTAATAATCACTTGGAATTGATGATGTTGAAATAAACGGTTCGGATTGTCACCATAACGGCCATCCGCAGGACGACGGGATGGTTCTACATAACATACAGACCATGGTTCTGGTCCCAATGCATGTAAGAACGTAGCAGGGTTCATAGTACCCGCCCCTTTTTCAATGTCATATGGTTGTTGCAAAATGCAACCTTGTTCACCCCAGAAGTTTTGGAGTGTAAAAATCATCTCTTGAAATGTCATTTCCATTCCTCCTTATGTTTTACAGGGAATAAAAAAAGTCCCTGCAACGAAAATCGCTACAGGGACGAGATATACCCGCGGTTCCACCCTAATTGGCTAATGCCCTCTTTTAAAAAATAGCCTTTACTAATTGTCCATACCTAGTATGGTACAACGTTCCTGCCCATGCTCCACAGCGCCTTCTACTCATTTGTGAGCTTTCACCGTCCTCACTCGCTAACGGGAGTATACTCCTCTGCTTCATCACTTATGTATATATACTATTGTATGGATAAAAGGGATTAGTGTCAAGGTGTATCCGCTGAATTACTGATGTAAGTTCTTAATTGCTTTTACTATCCCCCTGTACCACAAAGGTCTAGCAATATGTTCTGTATATTATTTTTCCAAGAACATCTTACACCATTCCATGTTCTCTATCCACATGGCCGTTTCATATTCGATGTCTTCCATTTCTGTGATAGCTGAGATTACCGCAATACCGTCCACTGGTTCCGCTAAGACATCATCAAAGTTATCTCGATTAATGCCACCAATAGCCACCATTGGAATTGTCGGGTTATGAGCACGTAAAGCTAAAATTAATTCGGGCCCTCGCACAGTTTTGGCATCTTTTTTTGTGCTTGTTTCGTACATAGGACCTACACCGATATAATCCACATAGTCCAACTTTGTATTCTCTAACTCTTCCACAGAATTAATGGACGTACCCACAATAGCGTGAGGCAATCGTTTGCGTACTTCGTCAAGGTCCATATCGTCTTGTCCCACATGGACGCCAGCAGCGCCTATCTTTTCAGCTAATTCTACATCATCATTAATGATGAAAGGAACTCCATATTCCTTACAAATGTGTTGCAACTCTCGTGCCAACTGTTCTTTTTCGTCACCTCCTAAAGCACCTTCTCCTTTTTCACGAAGTTGAAAGCAAGTAATACCCCCTTTACAAGCTTCTGTAAGGGTCTTGTGAATATCCTTCGTATTCGGTGTTCCACAAATGAAGTATAATCCCATCATGGAGCGCACTGTATCTATATCATGATGTTTCAAAATAATCCTCGTTTCTTTAATGCCAACTATAAAAGATCACTTATAGTATACCATGACACCAAGTATAGTCGATATGATATGGATCATACCTGTATTACTCAGAATATTCATCCCCATAGGCCATATGATTCACCGGTCCATTGCCTGTACCCAGCCCAGGGTTATGCAAAATAGCTAATCGGATATATTCTTTACCAATGGTAATCGCATCTTCCAAAGATTTTCCTTTAGCTAGTTCTGCTGTAATGACAGCGGAGAAAGTACAACCTGTGCCGTGTGTATGTACTGTGTCGTATTTAGGACTTGTCCAAGAGCGACGCATGGACATGGTATCTTTTATAAACAAGTAATCTGTGGCCTCATCTCCGATGTGACCACCTTTGATGATCACTGCTTGAGGACCTAATTCTTGTAAAATGCGAATCCCTGCTGTATGCAAAGCTTCTACCGTATCAATTTTCATATCTGCCAGTACTTCGGCTTCGCTACGGTTCGGTGTAATCAAGGTCGCTTTCGGAATCAATGTACTTTGTAAAGCTTTCACCGCCTCATCGGAAATCAATCGATCCCCGCTGGTGGCAATCATCACAGGGTCTAACACATAGGGTACCTTAGGATCTATATATGTCCCGATGAGTTCCATCATCTCTGCTGTGGCTAACATGCCAGTTTTCACTGCTTCCGGTACAATGTCTGTATACACCGATTGTAACTGTGCTTCAATCATGGATACATCCATATGGGCAATTTGCGTTACACCTCTTGTGTTTTGTGCCACTACGGATGTAATAACAGCCATCCCATAGACATGACGACTTTGAAAGCTTTTTAAGTCCGCCATCACCCCTGCACCGCCTGTTGGATCTGTTCCTGCAATTGTTAACGCTTTATGTAATTTCATAGGTATCTCCTTTACTAGTAACAAAAAAGAACCAATCCTAGGGACGGTTCTTATACAATATCTAGTATTCGATGCCATCCACTTTCCTCCGCCAGCATTATCTGGTTCAGGTCTAGGGTTTTGACACTCATCAATCTCAGCATAAGCACCCCTAGTGGTTCTTATATTAATTTAGTTATAACATGAAATATACTCTAATGCAATACAATAAATTACAGCTAAGCTACTTTCACTAGAAGATATTTCCTCTCAATATAGATATTCATATATCCTATATATTTCATATGATACATTACATTCACCTATATATTGCTATTGACGTAGTATCATTCAATTCGTATAATACATCTGTAAGGGGTGCTCACTAAAGTGGGCTGAGAAGTGGCTATGTGCTACTAACCCATAACCTGATTTGGATAATGCCAACGTAGGGATATATTAGTATATTTTTGTAGTACCTATACAAACACATAAGGACACATTACCACATGGTTCCTGTTTGCAATACTAGGTATCTCAAGAATATCTATCATCTACAGGCTAATCATTTTGGATTAGTCTTTTTTGTTCCCACTGGCATGGATAGGAGTATTCATGACTGATACACAACTTTCATCATCGCGGTTGTCCCTCATTTGGTTCGGCGCCGCTCTTTCCATTGCGGAAATTATGACGGGCACCTATTTTGCGCCCCTAGGATTTTCCGACGGCCTATTAGCCATCATCATCGGTCACGTCATCGGCTGCTTGTTATTATTTGGTGCAGGACTCATCGGTGCTCGTGAACAAATGAGTTCTATGCAAACTGTATCCACTGTCTTTGGCAATGGGGGCATGAAATTATTTTCTATTTTAAACGTTCTACAACTGATTGGTTGGACCGGTATTATGATTTATGACGGTGCTCTTGGTGCCGTAGAGTTATGGAATCTACCATTCACTGCGTGGACTTTCATTATCGGGGCCCTCATCATTGTATGGCTCTTCATCGGTATCCGTAACATGGGATACATCAACAGCATCATGGGCTACGGCTTAGGTATCCTCTGCATCTATTTGTTGATTAGCTTGTTACAAGAAAGTTCCATTCACAGCCAAGGAATCATCACTGATGAAATGACTTTCACAGCGGCCTTGGAATTATCCATCGCTATGCCGTTGTCTTGGCTACCATTGATTAGTGATTATACTCGATTATCCAAGAACCCTGTGGCAGGTACTGCATCTAGTGCCATCGTATACGGCGTAACTAGCTCTGTCATGTATGTATTAGGCCTCGCTGCGGCCCTCTATACAAATGAAAGCAACATTGCAAAGGTTCTACTTCATGCTGGTTTAGGATTTGGTGGGTTAATTATCATCGTATTCTCTACTGTCACAACTACTTTTATGGATGCCCTATCTGCAGGTATTTCCTCTGAAAGCTTGCAATCTAAATATTCTGGTCGTACCATTGGTATTATCGTTACCGTCATCGGCACCATCGGTGCATCCATCTATCCAATGGATAATATCATTCCTTTCTTATATAT
Source organism: Veillonella sp. CHU594 (assembly GCF_003992265.1). Classification (NCBI taxonomy): domain Bacteria; kingdom Bacillati; phylum Bacillota; class Negativicutes; order Veillonellales; family Veillonellaceae; genus Veillonella; species Veillonella sp. CHU594. The sequence goes on along the minus strand of NZ_RQVB01000003.1, from coordinate 44,741 downwards.
GATTGGATCCGTGTTTGCCCCAATGATTGCTATTTTATTAACTCACTATTTCTTATTACGTCATTGTCCACACCTTGACCATGGACCTAGTTTGTATATCATTTGTTGGGCATCTGGTACTTATATGTACCATCAATTCCTTGACAGCAACCCATTCTTAGGAGCTAGCCTATCTACTATCGTAGGAACAGCATTAGCAACCATTGCAACAGCCTATATCATTAGCCTAATTTCTAAAAAGAAAAAAGAAATATAACCGCTTACTATACTATTTAGTGCGTATATAAGCACTCATTATTTCATTATACATTTTACAATAACTTCACAAATCAAAACAGGAGCATTCCTTCTATGAAAGGTAGCTCCTGTTTTCATTTTAATATATTAATTATATCATCGTCTCTAAAAACTCAATGCTATGCAATGTATATCCTAGTTGATAGGTCAAAAGTTTCCGCAATAGAATTTCTAATTGATCCCATTGATTCGCAGTAAGACGTAGAGGCTTTGTAGGAATCCAATCATAGTTCAAAAGCATTGTTATACCTTGTTGTAGCTCTTGTTTCATTACATACTGACAGGCTTCATAGATTTCATCGCAAAGACTTGCCATTACCTCAGGGTCTTCACAATGTTGCCCTTGTGGCACAAATCCCGCCAGACTTAACATATGCCACCCCAGCACAATAGAACCTAAGCGAATGGGTTTATCCTGTATAGATTGTAAAAATCGGCTCATGTTCGTATATACACTGCGGTCTAATTTACCTTTTTCAAATAAAGCACTTACCAGTTCACCGCTAAAAGTAGCATAGGAAATATCTTCTAAACTTTCATAATCGCGTGTAGAAATCCCATCTATCTGGATAATATCGTACATGTCTCCGTTAGGTGCTACTGTCAAATATAAACGGCTTAAAGGTTGCAAATACGCTCCTTCTTTATAGTTAGCTTTACGTTTATGAGGAACAGAACAAAGTATAATGCCTTCTAACTTCGTGAGAAATGCATAGATACTATAGTATTTTCGTTTTTTACGCCACAGTACGATGGCTTCACTAGTAAACGTATTTGCTTTCATTTACAATTCCTCATACTTAACAGTATATTACTACTAATTCAGCAATACATGTATCATCCTTGTATATACTCTTGATTTTTTCTACATATACATACTCTATATAGCCTACAAAAACTTAAAATCTACATGATTCTTGCATACCGTATCTATTAATTTGATTCGTCATTTATGTTTTCTTCAACAGGCACTGGCACGGCATATACACGTTCTATTCGATATCCTTGCATTTCTGTGACTGTGAAAGTATATCCATCTACGGTAATGACGTCACCAATGGCAGGTGTTCGCTCTAACATACCGAAAATAACACCACCAATAGTATCTTCGTCCACATCACCAAAGGAAATATCCAATAGATCTTCTACCTCATCCACCAGCACTTTACCGGCAAAGTTATAAGTTCCATTAGGATTTTGAACAATGGCAGGCAAGTCACGTTCGTGCTCATCTTGAATATCCCCCACCAGTTCTTCTAGGATATCTTCTAAACCTACTAAGCCAACCATACCCCCGTATTCATCCACCACAATAGCTTGATAAATACGACGTGTCCGCATGTGTTGTAATAGAACAGATAACTTCATCACTTCTGGAATGATAAGAATATTACGACGTATGGAACGTAAATCTTTACTCGCCTCTTCACGGCGTTCCATTAAATCCTTAATATGCACAAGGCCGATAATATGATCTTTATCTTCTAAACACAATGGATATCTTGTGTGGCTTGTAGAGGATACGATATGCATGGTCTCTTCAAAACTATCTTGGGTATATACACACACCACATCTTGTCGAGGAATCATAACTTCTTTCGCAATGCGATCCACAAAATCGAATACGTTATCGATAAGCTCACCTTCCACATGGTCAATTTCACCTTGTTGATGACTACGGCTTACCAAGGCACGGATTTCTTCTTCTGTATGCACTAGATCGATTTCTGTACGATAGGGAGCTTTGAAAGCTTTCAGTACTGTATTACCAATTTGTTCCGCAAGATATACAAAAGGAATTACAATTTTTCCAGCTAACCGAACAATCGTCACTGTAGTCCCCACATAGCGTTCAGGGAAGGATAATGCCAGCCCTTTGGGAATAATTTCACCAAATATGAGCACTACTACAGCAAATAATGCTAATACAATCCATTCTACTATAATGGCATATGTGGCATCATACACTCCTAAATAATGTAATACCACATCAGTCCCATCTTCTAAATAGCGTCCTACATAGACTGCTAAAACGACTATAAAGAAGAGAATAAAGAAAGTGGACGTATTCATAAACCGTTCTGGCCGTTGGTATAATTCACGTAATTCTTCTTTTTTTCCATCACTCAAGGAGTCCATATCTTCTAGATGTTCTTCTCGTAAACGAGCAAAGGAGAATTTACTTATAACAAACAAACTAATGATTAAAATACAAAAGATGGCAAATAGAATCATGCCACCCGTGACGGGGGTATCGATATAAATCAGTCCTTTCTATATACACTATTTTAACAATACCATACTCTATCTCAAGGTATGTGATTTTTCATACGTAATATTGTCTACACTATGACCTAAAAAATTAACAGCGTGCCATAAAATAACCGGCCTTAAGTATTAATTCCGATATCCCAATTCAGATAACATACCAGATTTATTGCGCCAGTCTTTTTTCACTTTTACCCATAAATCTAGGAATACTTTTGTAGCCAATAAACGCTCTACATCACCACGAGCTTGGCGGCCAATAGTTTTTAACATGGCTCCTTGTTTACCAATGATGATACCTTTTTGAGAATCTCGCTCTACATAGATAGTAGCTCGTACATAGGTAGTGCCATCCTCTCTTGTCTTCATTTCATCTACATCAACAGCAATGGCATGAGGAATTTCATCATGAGTCTGTAACAGGATTTTTTCACGCACAATATCAGAGATAATCAAACGTTCCGGTTGATCTGTAATCATATCATCTGGGAAGTATTTTGGACCTTCCGGTAAATGTTTTTCTAATAAATTCACCACTTCCTCAATATTGTCTTTTTCTTTCGCAGAAATCGGTACCACCGCTTCAAAAGGATAGCTATTTTCATAGGATACGATAGCCTCTAACAAGTCTTGCTTTTCCATCGTATCAATTTTATTCACAATGAGGAACACTGGTACATTCACCTTACGAAGTTGTTCAATGACAAAGTTGTCACCAGGACCACGCTTCTCATTAGCTGCCACTACAAATAAGACAGCCTCTACTTCACGCAAAGAATCTACCGCTTGGTCTACCATGAATTCACCTAATTTATGTTTTGGCTTATGAATCCCTGGTGTATCCATGAACACGATTTGTTTCTTTTCATCTGTATAGACACAAACAATACGGTTTCGTGTCGTTTGCGCTTTATCAGATACGATAACAATTTTATCATCAATCAATGCATTAATTAATGTAGACTTTCCTACATTTGGTCGTCCTACAACGGCTACAAAGCCTGATTTAAATCCTTTTTCACTATTCATTATATGGCATATCCTCTCGTACATAACCTAAATTACCAAGTACAAACTCTTCTTCTGTGCGCATTTCTTTTTTATCTTCATCTGTCATATGGTCATAACCTAAAATGTGTAAACAGCTATGAACAGTTAAATAGGCAAGTTCACGAATAAAATCATGATTATACTCTTTCGCTTGCTCTGCTGCTCGCTCAAGGGAAATGACAATATCCCCTAATAACTGTCCTTCTTCCTCGATAGAAGCTTCATCTCCTTCATTGAGGGCAAACGATAACACATCTGTAGGCATATCTTTACCACGGTATTCACGATTTAATTCCTGAATTTTTCCGTTGTTACAGAGGAGCACACTATATTCATCTTCCTCGTGTAATCCATACACACGAGCCACTTCATTACAGCACCGTTGAATGACTTCCTCGTAAGTGCTATTCTGTTCGATTCCCTCATCATAGGAAATACTTACAATCATTCTCGTTTCCCTTTCTCTAAAAGTTGATATTCTTCATAGGCTTTCACAATACGACCTACCAAATCATGACGCACCACATCTTGGTCAGAAAAATAAATACACCGAATCCCTTTGATGCGTTGTAACACTTGCTCTGCTTCAATCAAACCAGATGTTATCTTCGGTGGCAAGTCGATTTGCGTAGGGTCTCCATTGACCACCATTTTCGATTGATACCCTAAGCGAGTTAAAAACATTTTCATCTGTTCTGGCGTCGTATTCTGCCCTTCATCAAGGATCACAAAGGAACGTTCCAAGGTGCGACCACGCATGTAAGCCAATGGTGCTACCTCGATAGTCCCTTGTAAGAGCATCTTCTGCACTCGTTCTACACCGAACATATCATGTAAAGCATCATAGAGAGGACGTAAATAAGGGTCTACTTTTTCTTGTAAATCGCCTGGCAAATACCCTAGCTTTTCCCCTGCCTCTACGGCAGGTCTCGTCAAAATAATACGATCCACTTCACGATTTTTCAAGTAAAATGCTGCCAGTGCAACAGCTAAATAGGTTTTTCCTGTTCCCGCAGGACCAATACCAAAGGTGATCGTATTGCGACGGATACTATCTACATATTGTTTTTGGCCCACTGTTTTAGGAATGATAGGATTCCCCTTCACAGTCACATTGATAGTATCTTCATATAACTGAAAAAGTGATTCTTTTTCGCCTTTCAAGATCATCGTAGTAGCTGTTCGCACATGATGATCAGTGATTTTAATATGATTTTTAAACAAGTATAACAGTACATCTAACACTTCCATTGCTACTTGTACAGATTCCTCTGAACCTGTTATATCCACAATGGTATCTCGATGTAATATATCTACTGTTACTAGTTCTTCTAATACTTTCATGTGAGATCCTTGAGGTCCCACGATAGGTCCTACCATGTCATAAGTAGGTATGGTAAATCTCTGATTAGCCATATGCTCCCTTTCACAGAAATTTTTGAACCGCAGCGCCATGTAAATAATCATAGCCGCTACCTTGAGAAATATCTTCGTCTTCCATAATTTGATCAATCAAATCTTGTACGCGCCACCAGCCCATAGACCAATTCGTGAAGATTGTATTTTCCTCTGGCGCACGTCCTACTAGTCGTTGTAAGACAATCATAGGATCTAGGTAACGTAAAAATTCTACCACTCGTCGAGCGTATTCTTCTGCACTGATTAAGGTAAATTCACCAGCCTCATAATCACGTGCCATTTTCGTATTCTTTACTAAGTATAATGCATGAAGCTTCACTTGGTCTACTTGTAATGCTGATAAAGTTTTCGCTCCTTCAATAACATCGTTCATGGTGTCCCATGGAAGGTTCAGTATCATATGAGCACACACTTCAAATCCATAACGCTTGATGCGCAATACTGCATCGATAAACTCCGCCATCGTATGTCCTCGGTTTACCTTTTGTAATGTATGATAGTTCACCGATTGTAAGCCTAATTCTACATAGACATCAATACCATATTTGTTTTGTATATCTTTTAAAATATCTAAATAGGCATCATGTACACAGTCTGGACGTGTGGCAATGGCAATGCCTACCACATGTTCTAAGCAAGCTTCTTCCACATACTGGCGAAACTTCTCTGGTGGTAAATAGGTGTTACTAAAATTCTGAAAATACGGTATATATTTATAGGCTTTATATTTTTTCGCAATATGCACCACTGTTTCATGAATTTGCTGTTTCACCGTCATAGAGGCTGGTCGATTTTCATAGCCTGCTCCAATTTCACCACAGAAGGTACATCCACCTACACCTGCTGATCCATCGCGATTAGGGCATGTCAACGGTAATGCCACTGGAATTTTATAAGCCTTTTCCCCATATCGCTCTTTGTAAAAAGCAGATATCATACGATACCGCTTTGGCTTTGTGGTATCACTCATATCACACCTCCTCCCTGATAGTTGAACTAGCAATATGTTCTGGATAATTCAAATTCGTATCTACACATTGTTGAGGACGTATAAAAGGTTTCGTCTCACCTTTTACATCGATGATGACCTCTACAGCACTATAAGAACCCCTTGAAATCCCTAAGTATGGCAATGTAGCACCACACACCTCTATCGTGTGGTAATCTTGTCTCACTTTACGCCACTCCACAAAGGAATAGTTAGAAATGTATTGTCGAACTAATGCTTCCTCACGCCAGAATATCTCGGCATCTTGCATTTCTTGCTTTCTATCCTTAGATAAACCAAATCGTTCATCACGGATTTTCCCATTGAAAGATGTCAATACATCGTAGCGCAATAAATCACAGGCCACTTGGTCCTCTTTCAAGGTAAAGAACTCATAAAGGAATGCTATTTGATCAGCATCATTTAATTTACGGTCTTGATTCCCTTTTTCTAACCATAGCTTGGTCATTTCTTCAAAATAGGCAAAGGCCGATCCTTCTTGGATTAAGCTTTCACTAATGTACCCAAAAACTGTGCGATACCGTTCACTATTATAGAACCGTTCAAACACATCTTCAAAATGTTTTAACATGCGTACATCATCATAAGGCAAGACATGGGTTTGTAATACTTCATAAGGTGCTTTCGGATTGGCAATATACTCGTACTCTGCCATGGAACGCACGCCAGAGCCTTTTAATAACTTTAAAAACCCAATCTGCAACGCATGAGGTTGCAAACTGAATAAATCATTAAAGGACTTCTCGAAAATAGATTTACTTTCATATGGCAAACCTACAATTAAGTCCATATGCACATGGGTGCGCCCAGCCTTGATGATTGGTGGTATCACAGATTGAATACGACCCCAATCATTGCGCCGATGGATCGCCTCTAAGGTCTTATCATGCGTACTCTGAACGCCTACCTCAATCTGTATTTGACCATGACGAGTAGAACTTAGAATATCTACTTCTTTTTCAGTCATTAAAATGGATTCCATTTCCAGGTGAAAGTTCGTCTGTCCCCCATGGTCACGCATCCACTCCATCAATGGAATATGATGATGAGGCGCACAGTTAAACGTACGATCCACAAACTTCACCTGTTTTACATTGTGCTCTACGAACCAAGCTAACTCTTCGATTACCCGTTCTTGGGGAAAGAATCGTACAGTGTTGCGATTTCCAGATAAACAATACTGGCAACTAAAGGGACAACCACGAGAAGATTCATAATAGACAATTTTATTCCCTAAGGTAAGCATATCTTCCTCTGTGTACGGGAATGGTATTGTACTTAGGTCCTTCACCTCTACAGCCTCTTCAGACCCTTGAATGTTCCCTTGTTCTCTACCTAGGATACCAGGTATGACAGGATCAACAGGAGAGTGACCTGTACGAATTGCTTTCACAAACGAAGTGAAAGCCTCCTCAGCTTCCCCTTGTACAATATAGTCAATACACGGGTGGTCTTCTAATAGTTCCCGCGCTGTATAACTCACCTCAGGCCCCCCTAAGATAATCTTAGTACTAGGGCGGACCGCTTTGATCATAGAACATAGATGCAATGTCATATCGATATTCCAGATATAACAAGCAAAGCCTATTACATCTGCGTCTAACGTAGTGACATTATTTAAAATATCTAAAATAGGCATATTAATAGTGTATTCCACTATCTCATATGCCTCGTCTTTCGTTCTTCCATAAGCCTGCAAATAGCGCAACGCCAAAGAAGAATGTATATATTTTGAATTCAACGTTGAAATAATAACTTTCATTTGTACCTCACTCATCGAATGAACTTAGTTCATCGGCTATTATTTCATTATACCACAAAACACAAACCTCTCCCATAATTTAACTCTTAGAGGGACGCAGTTAGACGTAGGAACAAGTAGTATTTTTTTGCAAAGTATGGTATACTTGACATGTAAAAAAGAAGAGCCATCAACGTGTAGCTGGCGTTAGGCTCATCTCAAAAAGTCAAAATTTGATTTCGCCTAACGTGTGAGGGCCGTAAAACCTCATTTCGTTAGGCGTTTTCATTAGCTATAAAAGCAACGAATAACTTCTACAATTAACATAGAAAATTGAATCAATAAAGATAATTTTTCATATGCAGTCATAGTATCACCTCCTCCCATAATAGGAAGAGATGAGCCTAACAACACGTTAATGACTCTTCTAATCTTCATTATACTACAAAATTACCCAAACTATTAACATGTATCAATATAGTTTCCTACCCCGGAGGAATGCAGTTAGGTGTAGCAGCCTTCGTGGCGGTCTTTACTGACAAAATTACACAAACACAGGAAGAGCACGGCGTGCTCCGAACAAACATTATGAAATACCGTTTGTAAGGAGTATGCCGTGCTCTAACTATACTCTGAGGAACACAGTTAGGTGTAGCAGCCTTTGTGGCGCCCTTACTGACAAAATGATACAAACACAGGAAGAGCACGGCGTGCTCCGAACAAACATTATGAAATACCGTTTGTGAGGAGTATGCCGTGCTCTTCCCTTTTTATCATATTCAATTAAGACCGCCACAAGGCTGCATAGCCTTACAAGCAACGACCAACGAGGCTGCATAGCCTAATTAGTGACGTTTAAAGCCTAGTTTTTCTATAATGATGAACAGCATAGGGATGATTGCCACTCCAAAGAATGTGGCTGTAATCATACCAAATACTACGGTCACACCCAAGGATGCACGGGCACCAGCACCAGCGCCACTTGCCAACATCAATGGCGAGCATCCAATGATGAATGCAAAGGACGTCATCAAGATAGGACGTAAACGAATCTTCGCTGCTTCAATAGCTGCGTCTACATAGTTCATACCTCTTTCATCAACACGAATCTTAGCATATTCAATGATTAAGATCGCATTCTTCGCTGCCAAGCCCACTAATGTAAGTAAGCCGATTTGGAAGTAAATATCCAAGGCAAAGAAATGTGTAGATTTCATCATGGCACCAATCATATTGAATAACCATGGACCAAGAACAGCACCAAAGATACCTGTTGGAACAGATAATAATACTGCAAATGGCACTTTCCAAGATTCATACAAGGCAGCCAACACAAGGAATACAAAGACAATACCGAATCCAAAGATAATCAACACTTGGGATCCCGCTTTGATTTCCTCACGAGTTTGTCCACCCCAATCATAGGTATATCCTTGTGGCAATGTATTTTTCGCCACTTCTTCTAAGGCTTTGATAGCATCACCAGAGCTAACACCTTGCTTAGTATTACCACCAATGCTCACTGCTGGGAAGTTGTTATATCGTGTTACCACAAAGGCAGATGTCGTTTTTTGCGGTGTAATATACGTATCAACTGGCACCATTTGACCTGCTGCATTACGAACAGTCAATAGATGATTCATACTAGGATCGGTACGGAACTGATTGTCCGCTTGTAACATAACTTTGTAGTTTTTACCAAACTTAGTAAAGTCATTTAACTGCATACCACCATAATATCCTTGTAAGGCTGTATAAATATCTGTCACAGCTACACCATCACGAGCCGCTCTATCACGATTCACATCAAAATTATAGGATGGTGTGGCCGTATTGAAAGTCGTATAAATACTAAGGAACTCAGGACGTTTTTGAGCTTCTCCTAAGAACTGTTGCACTACCGCATTCATTTGTTCTGTACTATGACCCGCTTTATTGATGAGGTACATGGAGAAACCACCCGTCTTACCAAGACCTGGGAGGGATGGTGGATTCAACGGAATAATCGTTCCTCGTGGATCTTTAGAACCATGCATGAAAGTATTTCGAATCTTTAAGCCAAGCTGTTGATCTGGTTGCGTTCTTTCACCCCAATCTGTTAAGGATGTAAAGATTACACCACCACTCGTTTGTGCTGCCCCAGCTAAGATATCAAAGCCAGGTACTGTGATGGTCCCATCAGAATCTTTATCTTCGTTCAAGAAATGACCTAAATCAGTTAATACATCTTTTGTACGACTAGAAGTCGCCCCTGGCGGCAAGGATACCGCAACCAGAAAATAGCCACTATCTTCAGCAGGTACGAATCCACTTGGCACCATACGCATCATACCAAAAGCTGCACCTAAGAAGATAGCCAATGCCAACCATGTGGCCCATAGACGATTGGACCAACGAGCTAAAAGAATACCATACTGATCGATTCTTCGATCCAAGAATCCATTAAACCACTCCAAGAAACGACCCACTATATTAGTAGTCTCTTTTGGCTTATGTGGTTTTAACATAATACCACACAATGCAGGCGTCAATGTCAATGCTACAAAGGCAGAAATAATAACAGAAATAGCTACTGTTAAAGCGAATTGTTTATACAATACCCCCGTTAAACCACCCATGAAGGCCACTGGAACGAATACGGAAATCAATACGAAAGCAATACCAACAACAGGGCCTTGTACTTTTTCCATGGCTGCTACGGTAGCCGCCTTTGGTTTCAACCCATTGTAGCGCATTTCATATTCTACAGCTTCGATTACGACGATCGCATCATCCACGACGAGACCGATCGCTAACACCATGGCTAGCAAAGTCAATGTATTAACAGTAAAGCCCATTACTTGGAACGCCGCAAAAGTACCAATCAAAGATACTGGCACTGCAATCATTGGAATCACTGTAGACTGCCATGTTTGCAAGAACAAGTACACAATAATCGCTACGAGAATCAAGGCTTCTTCAAAGGTTTTTACTACTTCTTTCATAGAAGCTTTTACAAATTTTGTATTATCTACAATAATCTTCGCTTGCATATCCGGTGGGAATGCTTCTTCTTGTTGGTGAATAACCTCTTTTACAGCATTGATTGTTTCTAATGTATTCGCATCATTCGTTAATGAAACAGCAAATACAGCTACTGGTTTATCATTGCCCGTTTCTTTTGAGAAGCTTGTAGGCTCTACAGAATAACTTTGTGCCCCTAATTCAACACGAGCTACATCTTTTAAATGCAATAAATTATTCTTTTTATCTTTTTTAATTACGATATTTTCAAATTCTGAAATTTCAGCCAAACGACCTTGTACTTTCACAGATGTGTTGAAAGCTTGATCTTTGTCAATTGGATCGGAACCTAACGCACCTGCTGCAGCCTGTTTGTTTTGACTGCGAATCGCATTGCTTACATCTGTTATGGTAACGCCATACTTAGACATTTTTGTAGGGTCTAGCCAAATGCGCATAGCATAGTCAGCACCGAACTCCTGCACTGTACCCACACCATTCACAGATTGGATGGCATCCATCATGTAGTTAGTGGCATAGTTTTTCAAGAAAGTTCTATCATAACTACCATTTGGCGATACCAAGGAGAATACCATGGCCATATCACCAGAAGATTTCGTAGTGGTCACGCCCACCGTTTGTACTTCGGATGGCAAGGATGCCAAGGCACGGGCTACACGGTTTTGTACGTTTACCGTATCCATATCGGCATCAGTTCCTTGCTCAAATTGAACTGTCAAGTTATAGGAACCATCCCCTGTACTCGTGGATTGCATATAATCCATATTTTGGACGCCAACGATTTGTTTTTCGATGACTGCCGCTACCGATTCGCTTACAACCTCAGCATTGGCCCCCATGTAGGCAGTACGTACCTGTACTTGCGGTGGAGAAATCTGTGGATATCTGTCGATCGGCAGTTTTGATAAGGAAATCAACCCTAGCAATGTAATGATAATAGAGATTACGATGGCAAAGATAGGGCGATTAATAAAGAATTTTGACACAATATCACCCTAATTACCTTTCTCAATATCTTCTTTGCTTAATAAAGTTGCTTTTACTTCTGCGCCATTTTTCGCTTTTGTTAAGCCATCTACAACGATTTCATCGCCTACTGTTAAACCTTTACCATCTTTGGAAGGACGAATGATGGTGTATTTACCACTGGTACCACTTGTTGTGACAGGCACTTGTTCTACTTTACCATCTCGGATGACCATCACAAATGTTTTATCCAATACTTGTAATAAAGCACGAGATGGCACTAAGATAGCGCCTTGAATAGTTTCACCGCTAGTAATAACGGATGCATACATATTTGGTAACAACATATGATTTGGATTTGGGAATGCTGCTTTTAAAATCAGCTGACCTGTACCGCTATCTAAGTTTTTGGCAGCTTCCACAATGCGACCTTTAATTGTGCTTACAATTTTGTGATTATCATCATAGGTACCATAGATTTCACCATTGGACAATTTCAATTCTACTTCGCCATCTACAGAACGATGTGCTTTTTTATATTCTAAGTACTCTGCTTCACTCATACTAAATTGTACATATACTGGATCGGTAGAGTTCAATGTGACAAGTGCTGTTTGTCCAGCTGTAACGAATGTACCTAAATCTACATCATCCATTTCCAATGTACCATCAAATGGCGCATATACAACCGTATCTTGTAAATTATTTTCCGCTAAGCGGATTTGTGCTTCCATAGCTTCTAAGGCTGCGCGATTTTGTGCAGCCACACTAGCTTGTGTATCCAGTGTTTGGCGGGCAATGGCATCTTCATTTGCTAATGTTTGATAGCGCTGTAAATCGACTTGAGAGTTTTGGTACGCTGCGCTAGATCGTGCTGCATTGGCTTGTGCACTAGCTAGGTTCGCTTCGTATTGACGTCCATCGAGACGATACAATGCTTGACCGGCTTTTACCGTGTCGCCCCCTTTTACATATTTTTCAACAACTCGACCGGATACATTCGCTCGAATCACAATAGAATTTTGTGCCAATACAGTACCATTGAAAGATTCTTGTACATTTGTATCAGTAGCTGTGATTTTATAGGAGTTAACCTCCGTTGGACCTTGCCCCGGAGCTTGTCCACCACAACCAGATACAAGTACAAGGGCTGCCAAGCTAGCTGCCACTAAACCATTATACGCTTGTTTTTTCATTCATTTCACCCTTATTTGTAATACCCTGTAATATAACTGAAATAACCTTTGGCATATATTTATAAATATCCTCATGATGATTGGAGCTTTCAAACACAATGCGTCGTACAGCACCTTGCAACATCATAATGATAATATCAACATCCACATAGCGAGCAATAGTTCCTTGCTCTTGTTGGTGTAGTAAATAGTGTTTAAGTAAGTCCCAATCTTTCTTGAACAAAGTTTTCAACGTTTCTTGTAGTTGCGGTATATATAAGAAGATTTATATGAAAGATTCTCCACTGAAAGCCGCATACAAATTTGATCGTACTTTAAAATACCTATCTAATACTTCTTCTACAGTAAGACTTTTATTGTTCACAATATTCTCATGCTGTCTGTAAAAATCTTCTGCCCCATGGACTAAAATGGTTTCTACAATTTCATGTTTAGAACGAAATTGTTCATACAACGTACGTTTACTGATAGTCAGTGCTTTTGCTAAATCATCCATGCGGAATGATATGCCTTGCTCTTCAATCATTATGGCCGCCGCTGCTAAAATTTTCTCTTTAACCGTAACCAATATAGCCCTCCTTTCATACTCTCTTTTATATCTATTAAAACTCAAAGTATACTACTCAGTACTACTCTTTAGTTTACTTAAAATAGGAACAAATGTCAAACTAAGAAACTCATCAATTCGATGATGTCTATATACCCCAAACTTTCATTTTTAGAAAGTTTAGGGTATGAATAACCCAAACTTTTATTTTTAAAGAGTTTAGGGTATGAATAACCTAAATTTGCAAGCAAAAAATGCCACGCCTTAGCGCAGCATTTCTTTGAAAGCAGATTAATTATCCCATACTTTAGGAATATAATACTCAGTAAATAGTTTTATCGCATAGTTATCTGTCAGACCCGCCACATAGTCCACAATATCTTGGTCTGTAATGGGATTGTCATGATGGATTTCATGGCGAATCGCCTCGGGATGTTCTTTATAGTACATAAATAAGTGTTTTACCACATAGTCACCTTTATTCCGATCTGGAATTAACGACGGTGCCCGATAGACACGTTCAAACATAAAACGACGGAAAATATTCATAGTTTCCACACCACGTTCTGACATAGAAATCACCGGTTGATCCATAGAGGATGTCACCATATCTGTGACCATGGCAGTAATCATTTTGGAATGGGTATCTCCGAAGACCTGTACCACTTCTTTCGGTAAATCATTCACCCTGAGCATATGTGCTCGCAACGCATCATCAAAATCATGACACAAATAGGCGATACGATCAGCAGTGCGTATAATCTGCCCTTCCAAGGTAAGAGGCATATGAGAGCCTGTATGCCCTAAAATACCATCACGAACAGCAGTTGTGAGGTTAAGACCTTGTCCATCCTTTTCTATACTTTCCACCATGCGCAAGCTTTGCTCATTATGATTGAAATGACCTACCATATCACGAAGGGCGTATTCCCCCACATGTCCAAATGGTGTATGTCCCACATCATGCCCCATAGCGATAGCCTCTGTCAAATCTTCATTCAACCGCAACGCCCGTGCAATGGTACGTCCAATCTGTCCCACTTCTAAGGTATGTGTCATACGAGTCCGATAATGGTCCCCTGGAGCAATATATACTTGTGTTTTATGTTTTAATCGACGGAAACATTTGCTATGTAAAATACGATCTCGATCTCGTTGAAAATCCGTCCGATATGGATCAGGCTCTTCCCTACGATCTCTTACAGATTCTCTACTTTTAGCCGCATAAGGACTTAACATAGTATATTCTCGTTCTTCTAGCATTTCACGAATACTCATATGACACCTCCTAGCTTAGCGTGTATCCATGACACGATTTTTTTGAATGATTTGCATCACCATACCAGCTGTTTCTTCGATAGATTTATTAGTTACATCAAGTACTGGACAATGCAACCGTCTCATCACAGTTTTTGCATAATTTAACTCTTCTTCAATACGGCTTACATTCGCATAATTAGCGTCCGCATGTAGTCCCATGGTACGAAGACGTTCTTCACGAATATTGTTCAATTTGAAAGGATCAATAATTAACCCCACAATCTTGCGCCCTGGAATTTGGAACAATTCTTCTGGTAACGGTACTTCTGGTACCAATGGTAAATTGGCTGCTTTTATTTTTTTATAGGCTAAGAACATAGATAATGGTGTCTTACTAGTACGAGAAATACCAATAATGACAATATCTGCTTTTTCAAAGCCTTTTGGATTTTTACCATCGTCGTATTTCACGGCAAATTCAATAGCCTCTACCTTTTTGAAATATTCTTGGTCTAGTTTATGAATCATACCAGGTGCTAATCTAGGCTCTGTATCTGTCATAGTTCCTACTGCATCCATAACAGGGCCCATAATATCTACGGCTTGCACACCCTGTGCTTTACAAGCTGTATCTAAATAAGACCGCAATGCTGGTGATACAATGGTATGACAGATCACATGTCCGCCGGTAGCAGCTTCTTTTACCACTTCATTTATTTGTAATTCATCATTAATATAGGGCACACGAACGATATCAATCGTTTCCTTATCATATTGACTTGCCGTAGCACGTGCCACTGATTCAGCTGTTTCTCCTAGGGAGTCAGAAATTGCATAAATAATTTTAGCCATAATTACTCCTATCGTTTTCCACAGTCCCAAAATAAACGGGTCACTGTGGTTTTAGAAATACGACCTACTACACGATATTCTTTACTTGTCTCTAATAATACCTTATCTACTACCGGTACGCAATCGATTTCAAAATCAATCATCCGTTCTACTGCTTCCACAACAGGCATATCGGGATATGCCACTACGACTTTACTAGTAGGTGTCATGATCATGGAAATAGGCATAGTATTTAAATCAGACCCACCAAGAGAGGCACGCAATAAATCTTTACGAGAAACCACGCCTTTTAATATACCATCATCACAGATTAAGATAGTTCCTACATCTTCTGTGAACATGGTAACAATTGTGTCATACACAGATGCTGTGGAACTGACTGCTACCACACTGGACATAACTTGTGCCACTGTGAAACTATTAATCTCAGCCGCTAAGGGATTATTTGCCACTTTACCAACATAGTAATACCCTACCTTTGGCCGTGCATCTAAAATACCCATCATTGTCAGTACCGTTAAATCTGATCGCAACGCTGACCTCGTTAAGTCCAATTTTGTAGCGATCGCTTTACCAGTGATAGGCCCTTCTTGTTGTACAATTTGTACAATCGATTCTTGTCGTTTTGAAAGATTCATATTATTACCTTTCTATGAAAAAGGAGGCTCCTTCCAGAGCCTCCTCATCTATTACCAATCTAAAGCTTCTGTATTTTGACGACCTTTGCCTGTCAAAGCATCTAACATAATGCGTTGTTCTAATTGTGCCACCATTTTTTTCGTAGACACCACAGCATCTGGATTTACAGAAATAGAATCAATACCATGTTTTACTAAGAACTCACAGAACTCTGGATACACACTTGGTGCTTGTCCACAGATGGATACTGTTTTGCCATCTTTGTGTGCTGTTTCAATTAAATGTTTAATAGCACGTTTTACAGCCAAGTTTCTTTCATCATAAATATGTTGTACAGTTTCATTATCACGATCACAGCCTAATACAAGCATCGTTAAGTCATTGGAACCGATAGAGTAACCATCTACATATTGATTGAATTGATCCGCCAAGATAATGTTCGCAGGGATTTCAGCCATCAACCATACTTTGAAGTCTGCATTACGTTGTAAGCCGTGTTCTGCCATAATACGAGTTACTTCTGCTGCTTCCTTCACAGTACGACAGAATGGAATCATAACTTGCAAGTTTTTAAAACCGAATTCATTGCGTACTTTTTTAATAGCTTCTAATTCTAACAAGAACGCTGGTGCATAGCGTTCATCATAGTAGCGAGAAGCGCCACGGAATCCAAGTAACGCGCTAGATTCTTCTGGCTCGTATTTATCACCACCATTTAAATCACGGTATTCGCTAGATTTGAAGTCACTCAAACGCAATACAACTTGTCGAGGGGCTAAGGCTGCACATACTTTACGCATACCTTCGGCTAATGTATCGATGGCAAAATCACGACGACCTGTTTCGATTAAATGCATTGGGTGTTCATGAATAAATGTAGTCCAAATGAATTCCTCACGCATCAAACCAATACCATCACAAGGTAATACACCATATTTTTCAGCCAAGTCTGGATCGCCTAAGTTCATGTAGATTTTAGTGGCTGTAATCGGTGTTGGCTCTACATAGCGAGCTTCTGCTGCCGGTTCTACTTTTTTGGTAGCCTCTTCTAAAATTCCATCATAGACAATACCATTGGTAGCATCTACAGTAATCATTTGACCATCAGAAATGGTTTTCGTTGCCTCTTCACTACGAGATTTGGTACCTACAATACATGGAATACCCAACTCACGGCTTACGATAGACGCATGACAAGTCATACCACCAGCATCTGTGACAATAGCTTTAGCTTTTTTCATCGCCGGTACCCAGTCAGGAGCAGTCATAGTAGTAACAAGGATTTCTCCTTCTTTAAAATCATCGATATCTTCTGGATTTTCGATGACATGGGCACGACCTGCTGCTTTACCAGGGCTCGCAGGAAGACCTTTTACAACAATCTTACGTTCTGTTGTAGTCGCTTCCACTACAGTTTCTTCTTTTTCTTTCTTTTGAGAGAATACAGTTTCTGGACGGGCTTGTAAAATCCATACTTTTCCATCGCGCTCATCGATGCCCCATTCCATATCCATATAGCAACCATAATGTTTTTCAATTGCTTTTGCATAAGTTGCTAATTCGATAACTTGTTCGTCTGTGATAACTTGTTGACGAGCTTGGTCTTCAGGAATTTGAATTTCAACGCAATCCCCTTCTGGTTTACGTACTAATGCAAGATTTTTATCGTTAATCATACGATCTGTAATTTGCATCGTCCCTTTATCTACAGTGAAATTATCTGGTGTTACTGTACCTTGCACTACATACTCACCAAGACCCCAAGATCCTTCGATAATAATGGATTTGTCATCACCATTCATAATATTCACAGAGAACATAACGCCTGCAGCTTTGGAGTATACCATCATTTGGATGGCTGCTGACAAGGCTACTGTCATATGATCGAAACCTTGTTTTACACGATAGTAGGTAGCACGGTCAGTAAAAGTAGATGCATAGCATTCTTTTACTTTAGCAATAATCATATCTGCGCCACGAACATTTAAGTACGTATCTTGTTGACCTGCAAAACTAGCATCTGGCAAGTCCTCTGCAGTGGCACTAGATCGTACCGCTACAAATGGATTTTCTTCCCCTACTTTACGTGCTAACTCTTCATAGCCTTCACGAATAGCCTCAGCTAATGGAGCTGGCATTTCCTCATCCATAATCATTTGACGCACTTCTGCAGTCACCTTACGTAACAAAGCAGAGTTTTCCACATCATGTAACTCTTCTAGTTTAGCTTTAATTCGATCTACTAAACCAGTTTCTTCCATGAAATAACGATAGCCATGGGCTGTTGTAGCATATCC
Source organism: Veillonella sp. CHU594 (assembly GCF_003992265.1). Taxonomy (NCBI): domain Bacteria; kingdom Bacillati; phylum Bacillota; class Negativicutes; order Veillonellales; family Veillonellaceae; genus Veillonella; species Veillonella sp. CHU594. Next base: position 26,176 of record NZ_RQVB01000003.1, on the reverse strand, counting down.
ATAAGGAACAGGTACATTCGTAGAAGAAGTCATTTCTCCTAAAGAAGAAGACTTACCACCAACAATATCCACATCCTCACGATGCAATTCATCAAACCAAAGAACATATGCAGTATCACGACTCATGATTCATCCTCCATTAGAAATAGTATTCACAATTTAATTATATAGTACAACACATATAATAAATAGTCAAGCATTATTCTATATGTATGCCTAATTGAGTTGGCAGAGGAACGCAGTTAGACGTAGTAGCCTTGTGGCGTCTCTTACTATCTAACTCACACAAACACAAGAAGAGCACGGCATGTTCCTGAGCAAGCATAACCACTGTATAGCTTGCGAAGGAATGTGCCGTGCTCTTCCCTTTATCCTATTTAGTTAAAACCGCCACAGGCTACATAGACTAGCAAGAGACGATTTTGATGAATTTCCGTTTCCCAACTTGCAATACCATACCATCTTTTAATACGATATGTTCTTCATTGCATTTTTCGCCATCAATTTTGAATGCGCCTGCTTTAATGGATCGTCTCGCTTCTCCATTACTTGCTGTTAATCCTGCATCAGATAATAATTGTGGTACGAAAACAGGTTCTTCTGTAATAGCCACTTTATATTCTGGAATATCTGTTGGCATCGCATGTTTTTGGAACACACGAACAAACTCATCTTGACCAAAGTTGGCTGCCTCTTCACCATGGTATAAACGAACAATGGTATGAGCCAACTTCATTTTTACATCTCTTGGATGGGCCGCACCAGACTCTAAGTCCTTAGCCAATTGTTCTTGTTCTTCAATAGACATATCGGTAACAAGCATGAAGTAACGCATCATCAATTCATCTGGAATCGACATAGCTTTGCCATACATTTCAGAAGGAGCTTCGTTAATACCGATGTAGTTGCCAAGGGATTTACTCATTTTTTGAACCCCATCAAGGCCTTCTAAAATTGGCATTGTAATAATGGTTTGCTCGGGCATCCCCTCTTCGCCTTGTAAATGGCGTCCCATTAACAGGTTGAATGTTTGGTCAGTACCACCAAATTCCACATCAGCTTTCAAAGCAATAGAATCGTAACCTTGCATCAATGGATACATGAACTCATGAATACTAATAGGACGACCTTCTGTATATCGTTTGTGGAAATCATCTCGCTCCAACATACGAGCTACTGTATATTTGGAGGCTAACTTCAATACATCCGCAAAATCCAATTTGCTTAACCATTCACTATTGAAACGAACTTCTGTTTTTTCAGGGTCTAAGACTTTAAAAATTTGCTCTTGGTATGTTTTCGCATTAGTAATCACTTGTTCTTCGGTCAAAGGTGGACGAGTTACGCTTTTACCAGTTGGATCACCAATACGAGCTGTAAAGTCACCAATTAAAATGATAACTTTATGTCCAAAATCTTGGAATAATTTAAGCTTACGCAAAACAACAGTATGGCCCAAATGAATATCTGGAGCTGTTGGATCTAATCCTAATTTGACAATCAATGGCGTATTTGTTGCCACGGATTTTTCTAATTTCCTTTTAAATTCATCTTCTGGTAAAAGATCAGCTACCCCATGGGAAATGAGGCGAAACTGTTCTGCTGCACTAATCATGATTATCTCCTATGTTACTGTGAATTTTTAGATGATCTAGGAGCAACAACGGGCTCCTTCCCTTTATTACTTTTAGATTTAGATGGGCTTTCATCATTGGATGTTGTACTAGTATCCTCCTCTACATCTCCATCTTTTTTATCTTTTTTGTCTTTCTCATCTTTTTTCTTATCTGTAGCTGGGTTTGTATTGCCTGCATAAGCTTCAGGACCTACCCCCTCTGGCACTGTAAAGTTAGATGCTGGAGTATCTGCTAAAGCTGCTTGCATGTATTGTCTCCAGATGATAGCTGGTGTTTGACCACCTGTGGTACCATGTAAAGTTTCAGATCCACTATCATCACCCATCCAAACCACTGTCACTAAATCAGGCGTATAACCTGCAAACCAAGCATCTTTTTCTTCATCGGTAGTACCAGTTTTACCTGCTACTGGACGACCAAAATAAGCATTACCACCTGTACCAAATTTAATTACAGATTCAAGCATATTTGTCATCATATATGCATATTTTGGCTCTACAACACGAGTTTCCTCAACAGAACCTTCCTCTACAATATTACCATTACGATCTATAATTTTCGTAATAGCTACAGGCTTAACTTTCACACCATTATTGGCAAGCACCCCGTAGGCTACCGCCATATCCATAGGTGTCACACCTTTTGTCAAACCACCTAATGCAACAGCTAAGTTATCATCACCATGTTTATCTAATGTAGAAATCCCCATTTTCTCAGCTAGGTCCAACACATTTGACATACCCACCTTATCTGCTGCTAATACAGCTACTACGTTATTAGAGTGAGCTACTGCATTACGCATTGTCATAGCGCCTGAATGTCTACGAGAATAGTTTTGAGGCTTCCAGCCATTAAATTCAGATGGTTTATCTACATATACTGTACCTGGAGTATCTCCATTTTTCAAAGCTGCCAGATATACAAATGGCTTAAAGGCTGAGCCAGGTTGACGTACCGCCATAGTAGTACGATTAAAGGAATCTGTACCACGTCCACCCACCATAGCTACGATATGACCATTATGAGGATTAATAGAAATCAATGCCCCTTGTGGCTGCTGTAAGCCATTTTCATCCGTATAATAATTTGGTAAGTTTTCCATAGCCTGTTCAGCAGCCCTTTGTGCCTTCATATCAATGGTAGTATAAATTTTCATACCTTCTTTATAAATTGCATTATCACCATATCGTTCCGATACTTCATTAATAACATAATCTACAAAGTAACTCATTCTGCCATATCCATTAGAAGATTTTGGTTTATCTAGCAAGTGTAAGTCCGCATTTTTGGCTTCTTCTGCTTGATCAGCTGATAGATAATCATATTTCACCATCTGTCCCAATACAACAGCCTGACGCGCTTTAGCTGCTTTTAGATTATTAAATGGAGAATAATAATTTGGACTTTGCGGTAAGCCCGCTAAAATTGCCATCTGCGCTAATGACAGGTCCTGCACATCTTTATCAAAGTATACATGAGACGCTGTTTGTACACCATATGCACCTTGACCAAAATAAATTTGGTTCATGTACATTTCTAAAATTTCTTGTTTTGTATAGTGTTGTTCAATACGCAACGCCAATAAAGCTTCCATAATCTTACGTTTAAAGGTACGATCCTGTGTTAAGAAAGCATTTCGTGCTAACTGTTGCGTAATCGTAGATCCACCTTCTGCAACACCGTCATGAATAATATTTACCCATACAGCGCGTAAGATACCAATAGGATCGATACCATGATGGCTATAGAAACGATTATCTTCTGTAGCAATAAAAGCATTCTGAAGGTTTTTTGGAACTTCTGACAACTTCACAGGTAATCGATTTTCTTCTGAATGGACTGTAGTAATTAAATCACCATTCGCATCATATATTTGTGAAGATGCTGCTGGTTTTACATTAGCCACGTCCGGTAAAGAAGACATAGTGGCACCTAAAAATCCACAACCTGCACCTGCTACAATCAATATAAATAAGATAAAGAAAATCCAAAAAGAACGTTTCCAAGATGATTTTTTCTTTATCGGTTTCTTTTGCACTACCCGTCTCCTAGGAGGAATGGGTCTTGATGAACTAGGATTCATACGTCACCTCTCTAAAGCTCATTATTTCCTATAGAACTCCCTTAATTATACTCTATTGCAGATTTTTGCACAAATTAGAATTCCATAAAGGATTCATTTATAGGATTACAGTCGTCGCTCCTGCACCACCTTCATCTAAACTAGCTAGGTCATAACTTTTAATACCTGGCAAGGTCCTTAAATAATCATGAACTCCAGACCGTAAAGCTCCCGTTCCTTTACCATGAACAATACGCACCGAATTTAATCCAGCTAGTATAGCTTGGTCAATGAATCTTCCTACTTCTACAATAGCTTCATCCACAGTTCTACCAATAATATTTAACTCAGTAGAAGCTTGTTGTTGACGAATGACCGCCATACCAGATCGTTTCCGCTGACGATTGGACATAGGTACAGGATTTTCTTTACGCAATAAGGCACTGGCTTCCTCACGAGTGGCTGCTAATAAATCCTTTTCTTTCACAGTCACTGTCAGTCCATTCATGTCAACTTGAATCCGTTTTCCTTGAATAGCCAATATAGTGCCTAAGGATTGTAAGTTATCTAGGAACACAACATCGCCCACTTTTACCTTAGTCACATCTAAAGGATCTCGTTTTTCAATAGTCCCTGTTGGAACAGCTACATTGGATACGCCTTTTCTAGCTTTAGATATAGCATCCTGACGTTTTTGCTTGTCCGTTTCATTAAAAGAACCTTTTAACTCTTTAATGATTTGTTCACTTTCAATACGAATAGATCGTTTCATATTTTGCGCTTCTTCGCGTGCTTTTTCTAAGATGACCTTTTTCTTATCTTGTAATGCTTTTTTATCACGCATCACTTGGGTACGCATACGGCGCACTTCTTCTTGTTCTTTTTTCAAAGCTCGTTCCCGTTCTTGCGTTTTTCTAAGCTCTTGATTTAAGTCACGAAGCATATCTTCCATAGCACTACGTCCATTCAGTTCCCATTGTTTGCGAGCTAAGTCCACCACATCTTGCGGTAATCCTAAGCGTGCTGCAATGCTAAGTGCATGTGAACTACCTGCTACACCAATATGTAATCTGTAGGTTGGTCGCAATGTACGTTCATCGAACTCTACATGAGCATTTTCAATACCTTCCGTTTGATACGCATAGGTTTTCAACTCATTATAATGCGTGCTCACCATCATGAGCGCTCCTTTTTTACGGAAGTATTCAATGATTGCAATCCCTAAAGCACTTCCTTCTTCGGGATCCGTGCCAGAACCTAATTCATCTAGTAATACTAAATCATTTGGTCCTACCTTTTTCAGTATCCGAATTACCTGCGACATATGGGCAGAGAATGTACTCAAACTGGCTTCAATGCTTTGTTCATCTCCAATATCTGCATAGATATGGTGAAAGATTGGTAAAGCAGATCCGCTGTCAGCTGGAATACATAAGCCACTTTGATTCATTAACGCCAACAATCCCAATGTTTTTAGAGACACTGTTTTACCACCTGTATTAGAACCTGTAATCAACAAAATACGATACTTCGTCCCTAAAGTGATGGTAGTAGGAACTACCACATTCGGAGCTAGCATAGGATGACGCGCTTGTAGTAAGTTCACTTCTCGACCTTGACTAATGATGGCACGGACAGCTTTCATCCGTATGGCTAATTCTGCTTTTCCATAGACAAATTCTACATGGGATACACGTTTACATGCATCTAATAATGTGTCTGCATGAGCTCGTACCAACTCTGTTAATTCTTTGTAAATACGAAGTACTTCTTGTTCTTCTGCCAAGGTAGCTTCTTGTAATTCATTATTTAAGTCTACCAATCGCATAGGCTCAATATATAAAGTGGCACCTGTAGCAGATCTATCATGAATAAGACCAGGAAATGCTCCTCGATATTCTTGTTTTACAGGAATCACATAACGATTATTACGCATAGTAACGATAGCTTCTTGAAAGTATTTTTGATTATCCTTATCCTGTAATATTCGCTGTAAATCATTTTTAATAGCATTCTTTGTACGACTCATGGTCATTCGCAACTGTTGTAGTTTAGGTGTAGCGCCATCCAGTAACACACCATAGGCATCAAAAGTTCGTTCAAAGCGCTTGGTCAGCTTATCATGACTTGGCAAATCCTGTACCCACAAAGATAATAATGGGTAGAGCAGATACTTTTCTTTAAAAAAACGATGCATCCGATTATATGCCAAGATAGTAGTATGCAAGTCCCAAAGCTCTTCACGAGTCAAAATAATTTCTTTACGACTTTTCGTACAAGTTGTACGAATATCTTTCGTGCCACTGATGGGTTGCTCCACTTCTTGCTCTAAGGAGCGCATAGCTTCCACGGTTTCATCTAGGGCATCTTCAATTTTTTGACGGTTGTGCATAGGTTGCAAATTCAGTGCATATTCTTTAGCTATGGCAGAGGAGCACACATCTGCCAGCTTTTGCCGTATATGTTGAAAGTCTAAGACTTGTTCACTATTCATTATGATTCCCCTAATATTCCTTTAAAAAAGTGTCCCCTTGTGATATGAGTAGCTCCTTCTTTGCTCGGTGCTTTCACAGCCCCCTCTAGTAATTGACGATACATACTCACCTCGTTAGCAATCCATTTAGGACTTCGTTGTCTTCCGTCAAGGACTAGACGTTGTAACCCAGAACGTCGTAAGTCATCTATATAGCTTTTCATATCTAACTCACGGCTATTCATAATATGGGTACGACAGAATGGATCTGTATAAATTGGAAATAGTTCACCCTTTCTATCCTGCAAAGCATAGTCTTGTTTCGTACACACCACAGGACAACCTCGTTTATAACCTGTACCGGCAAAACTGCTGATAGGACAATACTCAGAAATCATCAATTCTACACGGCCTTGCACAATAGCTCCAATAGGCATAATATTTTTACTTGCCATCGTATTCATTTGATGCAAGGTAGCCTCTAAGGACACATTGACAGTACTAAATCCTAAGTCATTGAGTATACCTAAGGTGTGAGAGTTAAAGGTTTGCAATCCTGTATCACCTTCCACCACACCTGTATATCCCAGTTGATGTAATACTTCCAAAGCCCCTAAGAAATGCACTCGAATCCCATCTGGATTGGCTTCTACCATATGGGTTAGCATATCCCTAAAGGCTATACTTTCATTATCCTTAATCACCCTTGGGGTACTAAATATAATTTCTTTGTTAGCCTCACGACACATTTGTACAGCTTCTTCATATACAGGATATGCTACTGGGATTCTGTGTAATGGATCGCCAAACACAATACGGTCTACTGGCGTCATGATTGCCTGCTGCAGACCTTCTAAGGAATCCACTAAGATTTCTAATTGTTTTGTATTAGATTCTAGGGTATGCACCTGTGTAAATCCTAACACCTGTCCTACTGTTTTTGTCATATCTCCTAATAATTCCATCCCTGTGGGCAAGTTCGCTTTACGTGCTTCCCATGATGCCACGTATTGTTCTATTAGCAATTCTTCCATAGCCTCCACAGCATGTCTACGAAGACTATTTAAGACACTGCTAGGCCACATGAAAGAACCTTCTGGAACCGTCACATGATCTAACTCAAATAGAGTGTTTCCTAAACGACCTAATTGTTCTGTAATTTTCTCCACAGAAGTAGGTTTATGATTAGCCATTTGTAATACATATTCATCAGTGACTGTTACCGTTTGACCAGAAGCTAACATCATCGTCAATGACACAGTCCTACCTTCTTCGCCATCTAAAAACATATAGGATTTGTATTTACGAGTAAAATCTTTTAACCCCCGTTGTTTCGTATATCCCCCTTGACTGGCGCGATACACCTTGCCTGCACTAATAGTTTCCGTAAGTGGAATCCGATACATATCACGATCGGAAGTCATATCCGCCGTCACCGTAATATAGTGCACATCTCCCGTATGGGCAATGACTTTCAGCAAGTCACCTTCCGCCACAGCCTCCTTAGTGCGCAAGGATAACGTACGGCCTTTAACCTGTCCTTCTCCCAAGTATTTCCCTAAATGGTTAGGAGCACTGATAGTCATCATCGATTTAGAACCATTATTTTCTAAATAAGCCGTAGAGAACCCACGATTAAATCCTTCTTCTAAGCGAGTAAAATCTGCCTCTGTGGCTTGTCCAGATCTATCGATGATAGTCCGATACGTACCGATGACTTCATGCACATAGGATACCTTTTTCATGCGTCCTTCTACTTTGAATGAAGCTACACCTGCTTCAATGAGCTCTTTCATATACGCACTATAGTTTAAGTCCTTAGGGCTCATGATATAGGTCTCTTTATCATGAGTAATTTGTTCACCATCTAAAGTAACCAATTGGTATGGCAAGCGACATGGTTGGGCACAAGACCCACGGTTGCCACTACGTCCACCAATGAAACTACTCATCAAACATTGTCCAGAGTAGGAAATACAAAGTGCTCCATGAATAAACACTTCAATTTCAGCCTTCGCATGTTTACAAATATGACGAATTTCATCCAAGCTCAATTCTCTAGATAAGACAACTCGAGTAAAGCCCAATCGTTCTAAAAATTGTACAGTCTCCAAATTAGTAGCTGTCATTTGTGTACTACCATGAAGCTCTAAGGTAGGCGCTACTTGACGCGCTATTCTTGCAACACCAAGATCTTGCACAATAATGCCGTCTACACCAATGCGTTCTAATTCCCGTAGATGCTCTGCTAAGGCTTTACTTTCGCGGTCACCTACCAAGATATTCACCGTTACATAGATACCCACCTGTAATATATGGGCTAATCGCAAAGCCTCACGCAATTCATCATAGTCAAAATTTCCCGCATGAGATCGCGCATTAAAGACCTTACCGCCTAAATAAATGGCATCAGCCCCTGCTTCAAGGGCGGCCATAAAGTTTTCCATTGTCCCTGCTGGGGCTAATAATTCCATCACAACTCCTTATAATAAATCGGTCATCCCATAAGAGAGATGACCGATTGTTACATCCCGTAGGATTTACGTATTATCGTAAAGTGCAACCTTTATCTGCTAATTTTGCTAACATCGCTTGGATTCTATCTTCAATATCAGCATCTACTAATGTGCCTTCATGAGAACGGAAAGACAAGGTATACGCCAAGCTACGATATCCTTCTTGGATATGTTCCCCTTCGTATACATCAAAGATACGAACACTCTCAAGATATTCGCCGCCTTCTCGTTTCATCACTTCTAACACATCAATAGCTTGCACTTCTTTTGGTGCTACAATCGCTAAGTCACGACTAGTACCAGGGAATTTAGAAATTGCTGTAAAAGAAATTCCTTTGCGGTTCACTTGTAACAATGCTTCTAAATCCATTTCAAATAAATATGCTTTACCACTAATGCCATAATGACTTGCTACTTGTGGATGTAGTTCACCAAAGCGTACTATTTCAACACCCTCTACGGAGATACTAGCACTCACACCTGGATGTAAGTAATACTCTTTACTACGGCTAATTGCATAATTTTCAACACCAAGATTAGCGAGTACAGATTCAATGATACCTTTTAGATCATAGAAGTCTACATTTCTAGCCGCTACATTCCATTCTTGGCGATCCCATTTGCCTAGGATAACCCCTGCTGCCATCATCCGTTCGTTTGGCAATTCTGTAAGCGGCAATGCCTTAGGCTCATACACAGCAGCTACTTCAAAAACGGCTAAATCTAAATTCTTTTGAGCTACATTGCGTTTTGCTGTTTCTAAGACGCTAGGTACTAAAGTAGTACGCATCACCGGAAACTCTTCAGAAATTGGGTTTAGAATAGGAATCGCTTGATGTCTGCTATCTGTTTCAGGAATTAACAAATCTTGCAAACTATCTTTATGCATGAAACTAAAAGTAATAATTTCATCTAAACCAGCTTCAGCCAAAGCATGTTTCACATCATGTACTAAGGCATGCATAGGAGATACTGTTCCCGTTTGGATTCGTGCCAATGGCGTAGTAGGTGCAATATTATCATAGTTGTGAATGCGTGCTACTTCTTCTGCAATATCTGGCATGCCTGTTACATCATCACGCCAAGATGGAATAGTAGCCACTAAGGCCTCACCATCAACTTTCACGTCGAAGGATAAAGTTGTTAGGATAGTGATCATCTCTTCTTCTGCAATATTAGTACCTAAATACGAATTCACAGCTTCACTCGTGAAAGACACTGTACGCACTTCTTTTGGCGCTGCATATACATCAATCACACCTTTTGCTACTACAGCACCTGGTGTAATATCCAACAACAATTGTGCTGCCCGATCTAAAGCTAGTGGTGTCACTTCGCTATTCACACCACGTTCAAAACGACCAGATGCTTCAGAGCGCAAGCCTAATGCACGAGAGGTACGACGAATAGAAGCCCCATTAAATACAGCAGCTTCCAATACAACCGTTGTTGTTTCATTGGATACTTCACTATCAGCACCACCCATGACACCAGCCACCCCTACAGGGCGGTCAGTATCAGCGATAACTAGCATAGTGTTTGCTAATGTACGATCATTGCTATCCAAGGTTTGAATCACTTCTCCCTCTGTAGCTTTACGAGCCACTAAACTATGTCCATGAAGATGATCATAGTCGTAAGCATGCATTGGTTGACCTAATTCCAACATTACATAGTTCGTTACGTCCACTACATTATTAATAGGACGAATACCGCAATTACGCAAACGATTTTGTAACCATAATGGAGATTTTTGAACTTTTACATTTTCAATCAAACGTCCCATGAAACGAGAGCATAACTCTGTATCAGCAATAGAAATATTCAAACGACCTTCAATAGATGGTCCCTCTTCTTGGACTGTTACCTCTGGGAATGTAGCTTCTGTTTTATCTAATACGGCAAATTCACGGCTTAAACCAACCATGGAGAAACAGTCCGCACGGTTTGGCGTCAACTCAAATTCATAGACTACATCATTAAGACCTAGTACTTCTTTTACATCTTGTCCAATAGCTGTACCTTCAGGGAAGATATAAATACCAGTAGCTTCTTCTGGTAACACTACATCTGTAGATAAGCCAAATTCTGCTACAGAACAGAACATGCCTTCTGATGTTTGTCCACGAAGTTTGCCTTTTTTAATTTCTGTACCATCTGCTAAACGAGATTTATGGTACGCTACAGGAACGATTTGTCCCACTGCCACATTAGTAGCTGCTGTTACGATTTGTTTCGTAACAGGCTCACCTTCTTCTGTTAAGCATTCTACTTGGCACACTTGTAATTTATCTGCATCAGGATGTTTTGTAATTTCTACAATTTTTCCTGTATAGATTTTTTTAATACCTGTATCACAGTTGATCACTTCTTCTACTGGAATCCCAGCTTGTGTTAAGGCATCTGCAAATTCTTGAGGGTTCTCGCCAAGATTCACAGATACATAGTCTTTCATCCATTGTAAACTAGCTTTCACAGTAACCTCCTAGAATTGCGTTAAGAAACGTTTATCATTTTCATAGAATAAACGTAAATCATTAATACCATATTTCAACATTGCAATACGTTCTACGCCCATGCCGAAGGCAAAGCCTTGTACTTCATTTGAATCATAACCATTCAATTTCAATACATTAGGATGGACCATACCGCAACCAAGAATTTCTAACCACCCTGTATGAGAGCATACACGGCATCCTTCACCGTGGCACATGCAACAAGAAATATCTACTTCTGCACTTGGTTCTGTGAAAGGGAAAAAACTTGTACGGAAACGTACAGCTGTATCTTCACCAAACATGTGTTTCAAGAACAACTCCAAGGTTCCTTTCAAGTCAGAGAAGGTAATCTTCTTATCGATAACAAGACCTTCTACTTGATGGAATACTGGAGAATGTGTGGCATCATAGTCCCAACGATATACTTTTCCCGGTGCGATCATGCGGATAGGTGCATTTTTTTCGCTACCTTGCAATGTTCTCGCTTGCCCTGGAGATGTATGGGTACGAAGTAATACGGAATCGGTAATATAGAAAGAATCTTGCATATCACGAGCTGGATGATCTGCCGCTAAATTCAAGCATTCAAAGTTAAAATAGTCTGACTCAATTTCAGGACCTTCTTCTACAGCATAGCCCATAGACACAAAAAACTGTTCAATTTCTTCGTTGATTTTTGTTAATGGATGTAAATGGCCTTTACGAACAGGACGACCTGGTAATGTAATATCAATAGTTTCTTGTTCTAATTTAGCTGCCAATACAGCAGATTCCATTTGTTGTTGTACTGTATCTAAGGCTTCTTCCAACGCTACACGCACTGTATTTACCAAGGCCCCCATAGCAGGACGCTCTTCTGGAGATAGTTTGCCCAATCCTTTTAATAAGGAGGTAACTTCTCCCTTTTTACCTAAATAGGTAACACGAATATCTTGTAATTCCTGCAAGTTCGCAGCCCCTTGAATTTGGGCGATTGCTTTCTCTTGCAATGCTTGCAATTGTTCTTTCATTGATTCCTATCCTCCAACTATTCTTCATCTAACAACGACCATGGCAATTCTGGTAATACCAAATCGTCAAGAACCATAAAAGTTCCACTTCCCATATAGACAAGTTCTCCCATATCATTATACAAACGACAGGATGTAACCATTGTACTTTGACCTTTGTGTTCCACATTGGATACACCGCGGATTCTTGCATTGTTCGGCAATGATTTTACAAAATTACCATTAATTTGAGCCGTTGTCACTTGCTTTCCTAGTGTAATACAAGCCAATCCCATGAGATAATCTGATAAACTCAAATGTACCCCACCATACACATCGCCTCGCGGATTACTGTGCAATTGTTCTTCACTGTGAAAGTCTAGTTCCACATGTCCTGGTGACACATTCTTAAGTGTAACATGATGTAGCACCTCAAAAGGATGTGAACTTGTATGCTCTTGAAAGTATTCTAATAATGTTCTATATTCCATATATCTAACCTTTCCAAGCTTATCACTTTATTATAGAGGAAAAACTACCTCATTATCAATAGATAGACTTAGAAATCCTTGATTAAATCTAATAATCCTTGTTCATCCATCACAGGGATCCCCAATTGTTCTGCTTTTGTTAATTTACTACCTGCATCGTCACCGGCAATGACCAAAGTAGTTTTTTTACTGACAGAACCTGTTACCTTCGCTCCATGAGCTTCTAAAATTGCCCCTGCTTCAGAACGTCCCATGGAAGTAAGCTTACCAGTCAATACAATGATCTGTCCTTCCAGTTCATTGCCAGCGGCTTCTTGTACTTCCTCTTCTAACCGTACTCCCGCATGACGTAACCCTTCAATCAATTGGCGATTTCGTTTGTTTCCAAAATATTCTACTAAACTTTTCGCCATGGTAGGTCCTATTTCATCAATATTAGTCAACTCATCTATGGTGGCATTCATTAAGCTATCAATGGAAGTAAAGTATTTCGCAATGGTTTGCCCTGCTTTTGCACCAATTAAACGTATACCCAGTCCAAATAAAACCCGACCTAAGCCGCGTTGTTTAGAATCGTCAATCGCTTTTAGTAAATTTTGGGCCGACTTTTTGCCCATTCGCTCTAAGGATGTAATATCCTCTTCCTTCAAATGATACAAGTCCACTACCGTTTCAATACGATGATTTGTCACTAGCGCTTCTACAATACTAGGACCTAATCCATCAATGTTCATAGCATCACGGGATGCAAAGTGAATGATACCTTCCTTCTCTACCGCTGGGCAATGTTCATTACTACAATAAATAGCCACTTCTCCTTCACGGCGCACCGTAGGAGATTCACACACCGGGCAAGCATTGGGCATTTCATAAGGCACAGAATCCGATTTTCGTTTATCTACTACCACAGAAATTACCTCTGGAATGATTTCTGCAGCTTTATGAATACGTACCGTATCACCAATACGAATATCTTTTTCTTTAATAAAGTCTTCATTGTGTAAAGTTGCCCGTGATACATTCGTGCCAGATACGAACACAGACTCTAATTCTGCCGTTGGCGTGAGCACTCCTGTACGTCCTACATTGATTGTAATGTCCTTCACAATCGTTTCCACTTCTTCTGGTGGATACTTGAAGGCCGTCGCCCATTTGGGGTCCTTCGCTGTGGTCCCCAATGTCTCTTGGTCTTCAAAGTCATTCACTTTGATAACCATTCCATCCGTATCATATGGCAAATTGTGACGTTCTACATCCCAGTAATGAATGTGTTCTATCACCTCTACGATGGAACTACACAATTTATAATGAGGATTCACATGAAATTTAAAAGCTTCGAGTTGCTCTAATAATTCCTGTTGTGTATGTATGTTAGATCCTTCTGATGAACCAATCGCATAGGCAAAAAAGTCTAAATTTCGACTCGCCGTAATGGCTGGGTCTTGTTGGCGCAACGATCCTGCTGCCGCATTACGTGGATTTACAAACGTTTGTAAGCCAGCCTCTTCTCGTTCTTCATTGATTCGTTTGAACTCCTTATGCGGCATATAGGCTTCTCCACGAATTTCAATGAAAGGAGGCGCATTGTCAATGATTAGTGGAATAGACTGAATGGTTTTTACATTCGCTGTTACATCTTCCCCTACACGACCATCACCACGTGTGACCGCACGTACAAAGAGACCATTTTCATAATGTAAGTTAACCGCTAAGCCATCAATCTTTAATTCCACTACATATTGCGGCGCGTGACCCAACTCTTTTTCACAACGCACCCCAAATTGTTCTACTTCAGCATCATTAAACACATTGCTCAAGCTAAGCATTCGTTGTCCATGTACTACTTTTTCAAAGCTTCCTTCCACCTTGGCTCCCACACGTTGTGTAGGAGAGGTCGGCACAATATACTCTGGATGTGCTGTTTCTAACTCTACTAATTTTCGATATAATACATCATAGTCATAGTCAGAAATAATGGGAGCATCTTTCACATAATATAAATACGCATGATGGGCTAATTCTTTTTGTAATTGTTGAATGTCTTCTTGAATACTCATTGTATGATTTCCTTATTTTTTTCGTATAGGAGCGAACTTAGCCATAATTTGTCGCAATCCCTGTGTAGGGAACTCAATTTTTAATTTTACATTGGCCCCTTCACCAACTACATCCACTACAGTTCCTTCACCCCATTTAGCATGGATAGCAGTATCTCCCACAGTCCAATCTACTACTTGTGGATTTCGAATCATAGGTTTTGTAACAGGTCGATTCGCTACAGATTGATGAAATGGTACATTTCGTTGTAATTCTTCCTTCACAGTTCGTTTTGTCCGTACTTCTTCCATGAGTTCGCTAGGAATTTCTTTCAAAAAACGAGATGGTAAATACCCTGTAGTTTTACCAAATACAGTCCGTGTAGTGGCATTGGATACATATAGCTCTTCTTCGGCTCTCGTAATCCCTACGTAGGCAATACGGCGTTCTTCTTCTACTTCCTCAGGATTCATCAAGGTACGACTATGCGGAAATAATCCTTCTTCTAAACCAGCTAAGAATACCACGGGGAACTCTAGTCCCTTTGCAGCATGCAAAGTCATTAACGTCACTTTGGATTCTTCTTGTTCAAAGGAATCTACATCATTCACCAATGCTACTTGCTCAAGAAAGTCTTGTAAAGTACCTTCTGGATTTGTATCCATAAACTCTTTGGCTACCGACACCAACTCACCAATATTTTCCAGCCGAGCTTGGTCTTGTGGGTCTGTACTATTCTCTAGTTCCACTACATATCCAGTCCGATCTAGTACGGCCTCAATAATACCTTGTACGGAAAGCTCTGTAGCCTCGTTGACTAAGGTAAAAATTAAACCCATAAACTCTTCTAACTTTTCTTTCGTTTTACCTTTTATAGTAGGAATTTGGTCTAATTGACTCAATGTCATAAATAGTGAATTATTCGTTTCTCTTGCAAAATCCTGTAATTTACCGACTGTAGTTAATCCAATACTACGTTTTGGCACATTAATAATACGTTGCAAGCAGATATCATCAAATGGATTGATTAAAATACGTAAGTACGCCAAAATATCTTTGATTTCTTTACGATCGTAGAACTTAGTACCCCCCACCATAGTGTAAGGAATACCGCGTTTGATCATAGATTCCTCAAGTACACGCGATTGGGCATTCGTGCGATATAAAATAGCCATCTCTCCATAACTACGATCATGAATTTCCTTTTGTTTTTTGATGGTATCTCCTATGAAAGCTCCTTCTTCTTGTTCAGATTGAGCTTCAAAATGACGAATTTTGGCACCTTCTCCTTTATCTGTCCACAATACTTTTTCAGGGCGCCCCTCATTGTAATCAATAACTGCATTAGCCGCCTCTAAAATTGTTTTCGTAGACCGATAGTTTTGCTCTAATTTAATAAGCTTTGCCTTAGGATAATCTTTCTCAAAGTCCAAGATATTTTGAATATCAGCACCACGCCAAGCATAGATACTTTGATCCACATCACCTACCACGCATAAATTATTCCATTTAGAAGCTAATAAAGATGCTAATGTATACTGTGCATGGTTTGTATCTTGATACTCATCGATCATAATATAACGGAAACGATGACTGTACTTTTCTAGTACGGCTGGATTTTCTTGTAATAATTTAACAGCTACTAGCAATAAATCATCAAAGTCTAAAGCATTATTTTTTCGCAATTCTGCTTCATAATAATCGTACACCTTAGACACTTGTTGTGAATAAAAATCACGAGCTTCACTGCGAAAATCCTTAGCTAATTTCATTCTATTTTTTGCATCGCTAATCTGTGATTGCATAGCCCCTACAGGGTAATATTTATCATCTAAATTTAGTGCTTTAATTGCTTGTTTAATAACTGCTTGAGAATCACTAGAATCGTAGATAGAAAAGTTTTTACTGTATCCCATGAAGGAATCTAGTTCAAAGCGTAAAAATTTAGCACAAAAGGAATGGAATGTACTAAGCCAAATACGGTGTGCTGTATCCCCTACTAAGGTTTCCACACGTTCTTTCATTTCTTTAGCCGCTTTATTGGTAAATGTAATGGCTAAAATTTCATAGGGGCTTACCCCTTGTGTCAACAAATAGGCGATACGATATGTTAACACTCGTGTTTTACCTGATCCAGCGCCAGCCAATATAAGAAGAGGCCCTTCAGTTGCGTATACTGCCTCTTGTTGCTCTTTATTTAAACCGTCAAATATCATAATACCTCTCTTGCATATAACAAGGGTGCGCTGTGTTTCACTACAACGCACCCCCTATTATAGATTAGCCTTTCATAGCACCCACAATTGGTGGTACTACTTGTTTTTTACGGGATAATGTATGTTCTAAATATACTTCATTGTCCACAGGTTGTGCATTAAATGCGGCTGCTACCACATCATTCGCATCTCCAACAAAGATTAAGTTTGTTGCTTCTGTTAAGATATTTGTAATCATCAAGTAAGAAGCGCTGTAATTATTGGCACTACGTAATTCTTCCATCGCTTTTAATAAGCATGCTTTACGACCCAAAATATCTGTAGTATCCATTACTTGGATTTGGCCAATACTGATGATTTTGCCATTTGCTTCAAATT
The DNA here is from genome assembly GCF_003992265.1 of Veillonella sp. CHU594. Classification (NCBI taxonomy): domain Bacteria; kingdom Bacillati; phylum Bacillota; class Negativicutes; order Veillonellales; family Veillonellaceae; genus Veillonella; species Veillonella sp. CHU594. The sequence goes on along the minus strand of NZ_RQVB01000003.1, from coordinate 8,879 downwards.
CTTTTAAATCTGTACGCACGATTTTTTCATCGGAATAATCAGATACATCAGAACCAGCTTTCAATAAAGACATTCCATATTCTTCTAGGTCAACACCAGCGATAGTTGCTAATTTTTTAGCTGTTTCTTTATCTTTTTCAGTGCCAGTAGGAGAACGGAATAATACTGTGTCAGAAATAATGGCAGATAGCATTAAGCCAGCAATATTTTTAGGAATCTCTTGGCCATATTGCCAGTATAAATTAGCAAGAATTGTACAAGTACATCCTACAGTTTCATAATGAATGAAAATAGGATTGTCTGTTACCAACCCACCAATACGATGATGATCGATATTTTCGATTAATTCTGCCTCTTCGATATCGTCAATAATTTGTACTTTTTCATTGTGGTCAACAAGAACAACTTTTGTTTTTTGCTTTGGAGCTTCTACATTAGAACGAATGATACCTAAGTATGTACCATTGTCTACTACAGGATATCCACCAATGTGGGAGTTAGCTTTAAAGTCACGTAATTTTGTTTCTTTACTAATCACTTGGCAAGAAGTTTTTGTACAAATCTCACTAGCTGTTACATTTGCATTGCCACCCATAGCGCCTTCTAAAGCATCAATTAAGCGTTGTGCTGTAATCGTGCCTACATACGAAGTACCATTTTCTACCACTGGAATACGATTCATTTCATATTGTTTACGCCATGCTAATACTTCTTGCAAAGAAGCTTTTGCATCTACAGCTGGAATTGTTTCTAGTACATCTTCTACTGTTACAGCAAAAGAAGTTACGATTTCTGGATGTTCAAAGCCAAAATACTTCAGTGCAAAAGATGTTTCTTTATTTGCTTGACCAGCACAAATTGGTTGTGCTCCGAAGCCCATTTGATTTTTTAAATTTGCATAGGAAATTGCAGAACAAATAGAATCTGTATCTGGACTCTTATGTCCTGTTACTAAAATTGTATCTCTTAACATAATGTCACCTCTTATAATCATCACTTGAGTTATTTATTAATGTTTCTTTATTATACCATAATTAGGCATAAAATGCATACAAAAAAGACCTCGTAAACAACAGTTTACAAGGCCTTCTTATTCGTTTCTATTACGCATTTTTAGAAACTACTTGTTCTCCTTTGTAAGAACCACATGTTGGGCAAACGCGATGCGGCATCATTGGTTCGTGACATTGTGGACAAGCTACATAACCAGGTACTTCTAATTTCCAGTTAGCACGACGACGATCTCGACGGCATTTGGAAAGTCTACGCTTTGGTACTGCCATTATCTGCACCTCCTTAACATAATCACTAGGTATTAATCATCATTTTCTTCCTTCAGCAATGTTCTTAGCACTGCTAATCGAGGATCTACCACAAAGGATTCACAAGAGCATGGTGAAACATTTTGATCTGCTCCACACTGAACACACAATCCTTTGCAATCATCCTGACATAACACTTGAGAGGGCTCATTGATGATTAATGTTTCCCGAATGGTCTCCGTTAGATCAATTTCTTCCCCATCGAAAGAAATTATATCATCGTCTCCATTGTTGGAATGTGTAACACCAAAAGTCTCTTCAAATGGAACAGTATGGGTATAATTAGTATCGGTTAAGCATCTTGAGCACTCATATTGTCCATTTGTTGTTATGGTACCATTCACCACATAATGTTGACCATCATAACGAAGCTCACCACTAATGGTTATATCATGACGGCTCCAAGGAAAAGCAGATACGTCACCAAGATCATCACTTGATGTCGTACATAGAAAAGGGACTACTCGTCCAATCTGTTCTTTTGCTTGCTCTACTTGCAGTTTCATAATTTTACCTCGACTATACTATTATAGCTACCTATACTATCTTTGTCAAATACTAGCCCTATATGTTGTTGAGTATTCAGAAAACTCATACAAGACTTAGCAATTAACTCTCATGTGAAAAAGAGCTCTCCTATAGGAGAGCCCTTATGTATGTGGATTAATTTATCGAAAAATTAATTACATTTCTTCGAATTGGTCTTTACCAACCCCACAAACTGGGCAAAGGTAATCAGCTGGTTGATCTTCGAATTTAACGCCTTCAACAGCTTCGTCATAAACCCAACCGCATACTACGCAAACGTATTTTTTATCCATTGTGTGCACCACCTTTCGTACTATAAGATTTGTCTCAGATACTTTATCTATAATCAGTATACCACTACAATCGAAAACTTTCAATCTATTCTCAATCATTTTCTATGTTATTTTTAGATACCTATTTGCAAACTACGCATAATAGGAACATATTGCATCATGATATCTACATTTAGCAAATCTACATCTATTACCATCGACGGCTCGCACCACCACCACCAGAAGATCCACCGCCGAATCCACCGAAACCCCCACCACCTGAACGGCCGGAGCCACCACCTCGACTAGAAGCTAATACCCATAATAAAGATTGTGTAATAGCGCCACCAAATACAGTGAAGTCCAAAATGAGTAACAAGAGAATACCTCCACCTATAAGCAACATTTGAAAAGGCGTTAATCCCTCTACATTTTGTGTTTCATAAGTACGACTTCCGTCAATGGTGATACCGTACTCTTTAGCCGCTTCACCTACTAAGATCGCATAGGTATTTACTACTCCTTTACCTATTTGACCTTGTTTAAAATACGGTATGGCATAGTCATCTAAAATTTGGCCCGCTTTGGCATCATTGATTGCACCTTCTAAACCATAGCCAACTTCAATACGCATTTGTTTATCTTTAAGGGCTATCAAGAAAAGAATACCATTATTTTTATCCTTTTCACCGATCCCCCAAGAACGAAACACCTTGTTTGCATACTCTGTTACATCCTCACCATCTAAAGTAGGGATGATCAGAACCGCGATTTGAGCCTTTGTCTTTTGCTGTAACTCAAACCCCATACGATTCATCTTCTGAACATCTTCTTTAGTCAAGGTCCGTGTTTGATCCAAAATATACCCATTTTTTGGTGGACCCGGTACATCTAAGGCAAAAGCAGACAGGTTACCCCAAAATAATGCTATTGTTACAAATAAAGCACTGAGAATAGTAGTCCATGTATATTTTTTTCTCATCCTACCTCCTCATGAAAGATACCCTTTTATATCGCACTATAGCTCAATTCCTTCCAACGATACATAGTCATTGTAAGTACATATGTTAAAAGGATTAAAATTGCACTTTCGGTGCACTTTGCGCCCCTTGGTCTGCTTCAAAATATGGTTTCACCTGAAAGCCCATAGGACTAGCGATGATGGATGTAGGTAAGGTACGAATCTTCATATTATAGGCTTGTACACTGCCATTATAATCCTTACGTGCTACTGCAATACGATTTTCTGTACCTGCTAATTCATCTTGTAAAGCTCTGAAATTAGCATCTGCTTTTAAGTTCGGATAGTTTTCTACTACCACTAACAAACGACTTAGAGCACTACTTAATTCTTGGTTCGCTTTCGCCGTTTCTTCTACTGTTTTGGCACCACCTAATTTTGCCCGTGCATCTGCCACTGCTTGAATTGTTTCTTTCTCATGGGTCGCATAACCTTTTACAGTATTCACTAAATTCGGAATTAAATCAGATCGACGTTGCAACTGCGTTTGCACTTGTGCCCATTGACCATTGACTTGTTCTTCCGTTTGTACCAGTCCATTGTAGGAACTAAATATCCAAATCAGAAGTACACCTACAATACCTAAACCAATTAACCATGACTTTTTCATAAGTCCTCCTTTACACTATAATTCTTATATACCTAATTTGCCATAATATACATGAGCTTTATAGATAACTTTTTTAAGCCTAATAAACTCATATACAAGCATATCACTATTCTACGTTCATTAAAATACACATATGTATTGCTATCATTTTAATATCATATATGCACCATGTGCCACATATCTCTTAGTGATAAGCTTAGTTATATTATACATTGTTTTTATCATCTTTTACAGCAACTATATTTTTTCATTCCATTAGGCTATAATGAAAGCATGTTGAAAGCTCCAGTGATTTAAATAAAGGAATCACTATTCTATATAGGAGGAATTATGAAAACTAGTTTAACAGAATTATTAGGCATTCAATATCCTATTATTCAAGGTGCTATGGCTTGGACATCTGAGCACACCCTTGCGGCCGCAGTAGCCAACGCTGGTGCTACTGGTGTTATCGCCACAGGCGGTCGTGACACAGAATGGGTTCGCCAAGAAATCCGTCAATGCAAATCCTTAACTGACAAACCATTCGGTGTAAACTTAATGTTAATGGCACCTAACTTAGATGATATCTTAGCCGTTATCGTAGAAGAGAAACCTGCTTTTGTTACCTTAGGCGCGGGTAATCCTGTTCCTTTCATCGAACCATTACATTCAGCAGGTATCAAAGTAATGCCCGTAGTTCCGAATGTAAAATTGGCTAAACGTGTAGCAGCTGCAGGGGCCGATGCCATCATCATTGAAGGTCAAGAAGCAGGTGGTCATATTGGTACACAAACAACGATGGCCTTGCTAGAAAATGTTGTGCCAGAAGTTGATATCCCTGTGATTATCGCTGGCGGTATTGTAGATGGTCGTGGACTCGCTGCTGGTCTTACTATGGGTGCAGCTGGCGTCCAAATGGGCTCTCGTTTCATCTTAGCGGAAGAATGTAAAATGCATCAAAACTGTAAAGAAGCTATTATCAACGCTACAGATACTGACTCCACTGTAACAGGTCTTACTTTCAATCACGGAGTACGTGGTCTTAAAAGTGAGTTTACAGCTCGTTATTTAGAAGCTGAGTACAGTTGTGCCCCTAAAAGTGAATTGACAGCTATGGCTATCGGTACAAATAAAAAAGCTGCCGTGGAAGGCGACACTATCAACGGTGTTGTGCAAGTAGGCCAAGGTCTGAACCGCTTAACACAAGTAGAGCCTGCCAAAACCATCGTAGAATCTGTTGTAGCAGAAGCCAAAGAAGCCATCAAGAAGGCACAACAATTTATCTAAACCAATCATATCTGCAAATTTAATACATTACATATATCGTAATTATTTACAGCCACATCTAGGAGGTTACTATGCTACCATTTAAAGGAAAGTATCCAAAATTAGATCCAAAAAGTCACGCTATGCCAGGTGCTGAGCTTGCTGGCGATGTAGAATTAAAAGAATATGCCTCTGTATGGCAAAATGTATCCGCTCGTGGGGACGTCAATAAAATTGTAGTAGGCCGCTACTCCAATGTACAAGACAATTCTGTACTTCACGTAGACGATGACCACGCTTGTATCCTTGGTGACTTTGTAACCATTGGTCATAGTGCTATCATCCACGCCTCTACCCTAGAGGATCACGTATTAGTGGGTATGGGGGCTATCGTTCTTAGCCGTTGTCACATCGGCCGTGGCTCCATCATCGGTGCGGGCGCTCTCGTGCTAGAAGGCACAGAAATTCCACCCTACTCCCTAGTAGTAGGTAGCCCTGCCAAAGTCATCCGTACAGATGAAAAAATGATTGAAAAAATCCACAACCAAGCTGTGAAATACAAAACACTGTGGACTAAAGAATATGGATTCTTACCAGATGCTGATGGTGAAGTGTGGGACCCTAGCCAAACTATTGTATAAAATAATTCAATGAATTTTTATAAAAAGAGCTGTATAGTATTCCCTATACAGCTCTTTTAGTTCACTCTTTATCTCGTAATCGTGCATACCTATTGTCTTATAGTAGAAAATAAGTTGCTCGACGTATCCTTATCTTTTCTAAAAAATCTATTATAATTATTTGACTCTCATACATATTTAATGTGAATATCAGTCAATGTAAAGCGGATATTTGACATTACAGTTCAAATATCCGCTATTTTATAATATTAATTTAGCTAGCTCATATTATTCCATATACAACACTACATCTCCCTGTTGCAAGGACGCTTGTATATCAATAATCCGTTGATTACTACTACCCCTAAATGCTAATCCTGGATCTCGTAAATCATCCACGAATTTCCCATCCACTAAGATATGGCACCGATCTAACAATTGTCGTTTATTAGGGCAATCCAATATTTCTTCATAGGTATATCCCGAATAGACCCAAATTGGTTTCTGCGGTGCCACCTCTAATACTCTATCCACTAAGGGTACCAATCCGTCAATATTTTGAAACGGTTCTCCCCCTAGTAAGGTCAATCCACTGCATGCAGGCGCACTGACATAGGAAAGTAATCTCTCTGTATCTGATTCGGTCCACTCTTGGCCAGCAGAAAAGTCTTGATACTCTTCGTTAAAGCAATTATAACAACCATGAGTGCAGCCAGTAACGAATAAGGATGTACGAATACCTTCACCATTAGCAATATCATATTGTCTAAGCTGTCCATAGCGCATTGTACATCCTTCTTTCATCATCTTATTAAATATGCATTACTCGATCTTTAATTTCCTTCGTACGGCCTTCATTCCAGAAGTTTTCTCCTAAATATCCGCAAGTTCTACGAATAACCGTTAAGGTATCACGATTCGTATTGTGACACCGTGGGCATTCCCATTGCACCTGATCATTAACAATAATCTCACCATCAAAGCCACATTCATGGCAATAATCTGATTTTGTATTAAATTCCGCATAGGAAATAGTGTCGTAAATATACTGCATCATCGTCAACAAAGCTGGGATATTATTATTCATATTAGGAATTTCTGCATAGGAAATGCATCCCCCAGTGGATAACCGTTGAAACTCTGACTCAAAGGCAAATTTATCAAACACATTGATTTCTTCACGTACATTCACATGATAACTATTAGTGTAGTATCCTTTATCTGTAATATCCGGAATCTCACCAAACCGAGCTCTATCAATGGAGGAGAATCGGTTGGTTAAACTTTCAGCTGGTGTACCATATAAAGCAAAACCGATATTATGAGTTTTTCTCCAAATTTCTGTAGCTTCATGCAATCGTTCCATTACTTTTCTAGCAAAACGATGACCCTCATCTGACGTATTAGATGTACCTACAATGAGCTTCGTCGCCTCATATAAACCGATATATCCCAAAGAAATCGTCGCATATCCACCTTCTAATAATGGTCGAATCGGAGCCCCTTTAGGAAGGCGTGCAATGGCTCCATATTGCCAGTGAATAGGAGATACATCACTGGTCACATCTTTCAATAGTTCATAGCGGAACAACAATGCTTTTTCAGCTAATTCTAAGCGTTTTTCCAAAATCTCAAAAAAAGCATCTTCCTTACCTTGTGCTAAAATACCAATTTGAGGTAAGTTAAGACTTACCACACCTATATTAAAACGACCATTAAATACATACTTACCTTGCTCATTTTTCCAAGGAGATAAGAAGGAACGACATCCCATAGGAGCAAATACATTACCTTCATAGATTTCTTTCATCTTTTTCGCAGAAATATAGTCAGGATACATGCGTTTCGCCGTGCATTGAGCAGCCAGTTCCGTCAAATAATAATATTCACTATTAGGATGTACATTATGTTCATCCAACACATAAATCAACTTAGGGAAGGCTGGTGTAATATATACATCTGCCTCATTTTTGATGCCTTGTATACGCTGTTTTAGAATTTCTTCATCAATTAAAGCAGCTTCTTTTGCTAGTTCACTATTCGGATCAAAATGCATGAACAATGTCACAAAAGGCGCCTGTCCATTCGTAGTCATTAAGGTGTTAATTTGATATTGGATAGTTTGAATCCCATCTTTTACCTCTTTTTTCGTCCGTTGCCAAGCAATTTCCTCTGCCTTTGCTACATCTGGAGCCATACCATACACTTCGACCTGCTCTTGTAATGTTAACTCTAAATATTTATCATAGGATTTTCTTACATAAGGCGCCAAAATACGATCAATCCCATTAATGCTTTGACCTCCATATTGGCCAGATGCAACCTGTGCAATAATTTGTGTAGTTACCGTACATGCTACTTGAAATGACTTTGGTGTATCAATACGTTTACCATTGATAACAGTCCCATTTGTTAGCATATCTTCTAAATTCACTAAACAGCAATTGAACATAGGTTGGATGATATAATCCATATCATGAAAATGAATAGCACCGCTGTCATGAGCTTGTACGATATCTGTAGGAATTAGCTTTCTACGTGCAATATCTTTACTTACTTCTCCAGCAATTAAATCACGTTGGGTAGATACAATAGAAGCATCTTTATTGGAATTTTCATCAAGAACTGCTACATTTGATTTATTCAATAAACCAAATACATCTTTATCTGTGGTATTCTCTACACGCTTGAAAGCTTGTACTGCTTTATAATTTTCATAGGCTCGAGCCGTTGCAGGATTATTATTTTCCAGGAGTTTATAATATACTTGATCTTCAATAGCATAGATTGTAATATTGCGTCCCATTTTTTCTGCATAAGACTCAATTTCATTAGCAATTTGCAAAGCCAATCCAGGCGTATATACACCTGTACTACTATGCATAGCTTTTTCTATAGCAATAATAATTTTTTCTTTATCAAAATCAGCAATAGTACCATCTCTTTTTATCACATGTATCATAATACAGCCTCCTATATACTAATTACACCGCACATAATAAACTATACGGTATATTAGATTTAGTATGAATCATACAAACAATGCATAAGCAAAAAAATTAACATATGCGGTGCACATTTAAATCAAAATATGGACATATAAAAAGAGCAATTTCTGCTCTATCCATTCTGTATCTACACATGTAGAAAATTCGTACTGCTTTTTTAGTGTCTAGTCATTTCATAAGCACTGAAATAATTAATTGTTTTTTCAAATACTTAGTAACCTGTCTAACAATCAAATATATAACTTTGTAG